>NZ_JBFUHN010000056.1:0-46462 GCF_056402375.1 Variovorax sp. P4_B10
ACCACCGTGTTCAGCAGCGCATCCTTGGCGCTGGCCGTGAGGATCACCGTGCCGTTGTCGGCGCGGATCAGGCCCTTGTTCTCGGCCAGGGCGTTCAGGGTGCCTTCGTCCACCTGCACCGACAGCAGCCGGCTGCCGCTGAAGTCCAGCGTGATCTTGTCGCCCGCGGCCAGTGCCGCCGTGCCGTTGGCGGTGGTGATGGTGCCGCTGTTGCTGGCCTGCTTGCCCAAGAGGGCCACGTAGCCGCCGCTCAGGCTGCCCTGGTTGACCACCGTGCCCTGGCTTCCATTCGCGCTGAAGCTGCGCTTGCCGGCCAGGAAGTCGGCATCGCTCAGGCTCAGCGTGGAGGCCACCAGGCCACCGACATTGACGCTGGCGGTGTTGCCGAACAGCACGCCGTTGGGGTTGAGGATCCACACCTGGCCGTTGGCGCTCAGGCTGCCGTTGATSACCGAGGACTCCGGGCCGATGACGCGGTTGAGTGCAATGGCGCTGGCGCCGGGCTGCACGAAGTTGACGCGCTCGCCGGCGGCGATGCCGAAGCTGGCCCAGTTGATGGCCAGGTTCTGGCTGCCCTGGGTGATGGTGGTGGTGGCGCCGCTCTGGCTGATGCTGCCGCTGCCCGCGCTCACGCTGCCACCGCTGGGGCCAGCCCACGCGCCGCTGGCCAGCAGCGGCCCACAGAGCGCCACGACGACGGCGGCGACACGAACGGACGACTTGCCGCGTCCCTTGGCGGTCTCGGGGGCGGGCACGCAGCGTGCGGCGTCGCTCCAGACGAGGCGGTAGGCGTGGTTCATGGAGAAATAGCCCCTGTTTTTTGCATGAAAAAGATTTGCATGGTGCAGAGGGCGTACCGACCCGCATATAGTCAAAATTGACTGTTGGAAACTTTTTGAAACTGGTGTTGTAATTTGCGTATGCCGCTTTTTCGTTTACTGCTCATAGACGACCACGCACTTTTCCGCTCGGGTCTGCGTCTGGTTTTGCTGCAGGGCATGGCCGACGTCGAGGTATTGGAGGCAGCATCCCTGGAACAAGCCGTGCGCACGACGGACGAGCCCCCCGCGCTGGTGCTGCTCGACATCCAGCTGCAGGGTGTCAACGGACTGGAGGGGCTGGGGCTGCTTCGGCAGCGCTGGCCACAGGCGCCGGTGGTGATGCTGTCCTCCATCGCGACGCCCGACACCATTGCCCAGGCCCTGGCACGCGGCGCGGCGGCTTTCGTCTCCAAGGGCGATACCCCGGACAAGATCATCTCGGTGATTCGCCAAACCCTGGCGCATCTGCAGCAGCCGCCCCTCGCCAGCAGCGCCCCGACAAAGCCCAGCGTGCCCCGGCTGACCCCCCGCCAATGCGAGGTGCTGGACCTGCTGTGCGAGGGTCTGCCCAACAAGCTCATTGCCCGGCGCCTGCAGGTGTCGGAGTTCACCGTGCGCGGGCATGTGCAAGCGGTGCTGGGCCTGCTGGGGGTCAACAGCCGCTCGCAGGCCACGTTTGCGGCACGCCAAAACGGGCTGATTGGTTAACAGGACTTGCGCAGCGGGGCGCTGCGCAGGCAAATCCTCAACGTGAAACAACTCAGGCTCCGGTAGTTTCCGAAGACTGCCTCAATGAATCCGCCTCCCGCTCCTGCGCCCCTGTCTTCCAAGGCCGAATCCCAGATCCAGCTGCACCAGTTCATCACGTTGCAGAGCAACGTGCCCTTCATCGTCCTTGGCAGCCTGTTGGTGGCCACTGCACTGCTGTGGGTGATGCACGAGGTTCTTCCCTTGGCCGTGCTGCTGGTGTGGAGCGGGTTGCTGGTTGGGCACGCGCTGGTGCGCCTGGCATGCTGGTGGTGGCCGCGGCACCAGACCGTGACAGAAGCGGAGGTGGGCCGCCGGATTCATCTGCACACGGTCCTGTCGCTCGCCTCGGGGTTGCTGTGGGGTGGTGGCGCTCTGTGCTTGCTCCAATACGGCGAAGTCGAGCACCGCTTGCTGGTCACCCTCATGCTGGCCGGCATGGTCTCGAGCTCCCTGATTTCGCAGACGATCCATCTGCCGACCTTCCATGGCTTTTTCCTGCCCTGCGCGGTGAGTGCCGTCGCGGGCAACCTGATGCTTGGCAATCGCTTGTACCAGGCCGTCGCCCTGACGATTTTTGCCTATTCGCTGCTGGCGGCGCGCTTTGCGCGGACGCTCAACGACAAGCTGACCGAATCGTTGCGGGCTCGCTTCCAGATTGCCGACCTGGCCGAACGCCTGCATGTCCAGAAAGAAGCGGCCGAACAAGCCAACCTGGCCAAGTCACGTTTCCTGGCCGCCGCCAGCCACGACTTGCGCCAACCCATCCACGCCCAAGGCCTGTTTCTGGACGTGCTGTCGCGGACCCCGCTGTCCATGTACCAAAGCGAGGTGTTGGTCAGCACCCGGTCGGCTTGGCGCGCCTCCAGCGACATGCTCAACACCCTGCTGGACTTTTCGCGCATCGAAGCCGGCGTGGTGCAGCCCCAGATACAACCCTTTCTCCTGCAAGACCTGCTGTACCAGATCGAGAACGACTTCGCTCCGCTGGCCGATGCCAAAGGCCTGGTCTACCGCTCGCGGGAAACCCGGCTTGCCGTGCAATCCGATGCCATCCTGGTTGGCATGGTGGTGCGCAACCTGGTCTCCAACGCCATCCGCTATACCCAGCGCGGCGGCCTGCTGATTACCTGCCGAAAACGCCGGCACACCGTGAGCATCGAGGTGTGGGACACCGGTATCGGCATCGCACCCGCCGACCAGCAAGCCATCTTTCGGGAGTTTCACCAACTGGGCAACCCTGAACGCGACCGGCACAAGGGCCTGGGGCTCGGCCTGGCCATTGCCGACGGACTGGCGAAGTCAATGGGCCATGGACTGACGCTGTCGTCCAAGCCTGAGCGCGGCAGCGTGTTCCGGCTGGAGCTGCCCCTGTCGGTCGCACCCGTGCCATCCCCACGACAAGAGGGGCCGCAGTTGCAACCCATGCGGGTACTGGTGATCGACGACGATGCCGCCGTGCGCAGCGCCATGGTGCACCTGCTACAAAGTTGGGGCTGCCCCTGCGACAGCGCCGAATCCCTGGAGGAAGCCCTGCCGCTGGTCTTGCAGAACCCTCCTGCGTGCATCATCAGCGACTATCGACTGCGTGGGCCGCGCACCGGGGCTCACGCCATCACTGAATTGCGTCAGCAATTGCATCGGCAGGGGGGCCGCCATACACCCGCCCTCATCATCACCGGAGACACGGCCCCGGAGCGCCTGCGCGAAGCCCTGGCCAGCGGTATTCCACTGCTGCACAAGCCGATCTCACCGGAGCAGCTGTACCGGGCGCTGGTGGCGTTGCAGACCGAATGAACGCATAGGCACCTGCCCAAGGGGAATAAACTGATGGAACAGAAGACAGGTAAGTCGTCGATCCGCCACGACTGCAAGAAACGGTCAAAAAAGCAAAGTCATGGACTGGCCCTCCAGCCCAAGCTCCAAATGGCAACTGCACAAGTAATAGTGTCGTGGACTGGCTTGCCTGCAGGTGCAGGTACCTGCCGTTCAGTCAAGCCGGCGGCGCGTTGCTGTTCCACCTGCTGTCCAAGCTGTACGAGCACACCAGCGTGGTGATCACGACCAATCTGGACTTCGCCGAATGGTCTACGGTGTTCGGCGACGCAAAGATGACGACCGCCTYGCTTGACCGCCTCACGCACCACTGCCACATCGTGGAGACGGGCAACGAGAGCCATCGCTTCCTGCAGAGCAGCGCCACGGCGAAGAAGCGTATCAAGGCCAGGGTCTTCACCTTTGTTCTCTCAACGGCCAATGACTTGCCGAGGCTGGTCGTTGGGCTGGAAGCTCGATGTGCTCTCGGCACCAGGCGTTTCTGACAGGTACGTGGTTGAAAGTTGCCAAGGCGACGGCACGACAGTCTGGCTGGGGGACTTCCTTGCCAATGAACTGGAGGTCGTCCAAGCCGATCCGGCGTGATGGCATTTAGTGCTCCGCCCAATACATCCGCAGAGGCACCGCGCAACGCTGGAGTTCGCTCTTCACGATTGCCAGGACTACAGGGTCGTTCTGGGCCTGACCACCATAGAAGGTTCCGCGCTGGCGCCAGGAGAGACGCTCATTGGCCCCTTTCACGAAACAGAAGCAAGCCCTCCGAAGCAGCTCCGCACTGACAGGGTCAGCGGGTAAGCTGTTCTTCAACGGGGATTCGGGAAGAAGAGTCATCTCACACCTCGAAGCCATGGCTCGTTCAAAGCTGCTGGAGTAGCCATCACCATCTGACCGCGAGGGAAAAAATATCGCAATTGCGACGCTGAAGACGATCGGCAAGCCAATGAAAATCCAGAATTTGGGGCGTCTCAGAAGCAGCAGGATGTGGGGCATTTGGGAATTTCTTTGGCACTTCGCAAGCTGCGGGAATCAGTCCACGACCCGCAGGAGCTTCAAGCACGCATCGGTCGCTTGACGCGAGGCCTGTTCGGAGCAGCGCGCCGCTGCCGCGCGGACAGCGGCCTCTTGTTCTCGGCGCRCTGCGGCTGCTTCGACCTGATGCTCCATGAGCCATTTCATGAGCAGCACCAGGACAACCATCAGACCGATCAGAGCGCCAAGAAATGTTGCGCGCCAATTTCGGACGCGTGGGGTGCGCGCGCTTGGAGCGCTTCGTGTTTCAGCGGCGAGTGGATATCGCACGGCTTCTGCGCCGCCATGGATTTGGCGTCGCGGCTGCGTCTTCGCCGTGGCGGTCAATGACGATTCACGCGGGGCCGTAGCTCTACGCTCCTGAGGACCGCTGTTGGATTGCATTGAACGTTCTCCCATTGGACTGTTGCGCCGCTCACGCGTCGCGCGAAAGCAGCCACTGCTTCATTTGTTCGAGTTGCTTTTCACGCGCTTCGATGGCCAGGCCCAACGCTCGCTCGCCGTGCCGGCCGACGCTGAACGACTTGCTCACGTTTCGGCCGTCGATGCATGTCTGGGCTCGCCACATGGCGGGTTTTCCGTCTGGCGTCCAACGGATGCACGTCACACCAGCGATACCGATGGGTGAATCGACGCGCGGTCTGGTTGCCTGCACATAGCGCGGTGTCAGCGGCTTCTCGCCTTCAATCTCGTCTCGCCATTGCTTGGCGACTTTCAGTGAAGCACGAACCCCGCCGTGCGTGCTGAACAGGAACACGCGTCGATGGCGCTGGCCTTGCCGGATGAGTGTGACCTCCCAGCGGTCTTCCATGCGCCAGATGCCGCGCATGGACGGTGGATTGGGTATGCCCGTTGGCATGGTGAAGTCTTCCCTGTTCGTCCGAATCAATCAGTGGCGTGTCGATGTGTGCTTGAGAATGGCCATCCTCGACGGACAATGATCGCTATTCCTGTTTCGGGAAATCGTTGCTCATCACTCTCCCGATGGTGGCGAACAGTTCCTGGCGCAGGCCCTCATATGCGGCCTTGTTCTCGTTCAGCAGCGTGTCATAGGAGAAGTAGCTGGGACTGCCCCGGTTTGACGTGGCGGAGTTCCACGTGATGGGCTGGAGCTTGTCGTCGCGCAGTGCGTACTCCACCACGATGATGGGCCGGAAGTCTGCAGTCAAGCTCGGCGCTCCATAGCCGGCGGTGATGCGCAGCAGCATCACCTCGTAGCCCGGCGTCGCCGCCAGGCCGGCGAGTTCCATCTTTCGCGCAGCGCCCGTGGCGCGATCGCTTGGCGTGAGCTTGACCTCGCGACCCGTCGCACGCATAGCTTCGGCCAGGCGTTCGGCATATTCCCGGTGCAGCGTCAACTCGCCCTGGCTGTCCTCTACCGCCTGTTGGAAGCGTTTGCTGCGGCTCGCGACCTGGTTGATCGAATTGTTGCGGCTGGCAGCGTCCACGCCAATCGCCACCAGCGCCCCCACCGGCCCGAACAAGCCGCCAAGCCCGACCGTCGGCGTTGCGCCGGTATCCAAAACCCCCAGTTCGGACTTGGCGTTGTAGACGATCTCTACCCGGGGATGTGACAGCGGTTCCGGCTCTTCGTTGGCCGCCTGCTTGGGCCGGCCGGCGCACGCGACGAGCATGACTGCGACGGCGCAGACGGAAAAGATGCGTTTCATGGAGCTCCCATGGTTTTTTTGAAGATGTTTGAAGTCGGTTGAGCAGTCTCAGACGGCTCCCGTTTCGAGCAGCCGTGATCGTTTGCTCGGTCACTGGAACTCGAAGCGCTGGTCCTTCACCACTTGGTGCTTGCCCCAGCGGAAGTTGCATACCCGGGCGACTTCTGCGCCGTCCTTGCTCTCGGGCAAGCAGCCGCCGGTGATCTTCACGACCTTCTCGCCCTGTTTGGACAACGGGTACTCGATGGTGAGGCCTTCGGGAACGGTGTGCGTCAGTTCGACTTGCTCGGCGTAATCGTCGGTGAGCGCGAAGATCAATGCACCGTCGATACGCAGCATGTAGGTGTCGTGCTGGAATGCGGCACCGCGCGCGAGGCAGATGTCGACACGCGATTTTTCAACTTGCTGGCTGCGGCACTCCGGTGCCGGCTTCGATTGGGCCCAGGCGGCGGGCACGACAAGGGATGCGGCAATGGCGAGAAGAACAAGGTACTTGCGCATGAGAGGTTGAGGCTTGGTTATCAAAAGCCTGTGTTCAGGTTGAAGCTAAGGCGGTCTTGGCCGTGCGGTAACTCGGGGCAACTGTTCCATTGGCCGCGCACGCCGATGACGGCGCCGACAAGGCTGCGGCCAAGAAGGTCGACGGTTGAACGACTGCCCGCCTGTCCGTGGTCCATGCCTGCGTACAACTCCGCCCACAGCCAGGATATTGCGCATCCGATGTCGTTGCAGATGGCTGACCCAACAGAAGTTCCCTGCCGCATGTACAGAGTTCACAGCACGACTTATTTTCTGGTCAGCGTGTACTCAGATGGCTTGCCATTAGTGAAGAACGTCCATTTGATCTTGTTTGAGTCTGCGAGCGGAGCGAGAAAGGCTGGCGACTCCGCCTTGTGATACGGGTGATCAAACAGCTCCTTCTTCTCGGAATATGCGAAGCTTCTAAAGTGAAGCTCATTCCCCCGCCATATCACTGACCCGTAGAGATATCGCCAGTTCTCGCTGGGGTCGTGATTCAGTTTGTACTTCCCGCTGGTGGCATCTTGCAAAATTTCGATCTGAACAACCCCGCGCTCGCTCGCCCACTTTCCCACGTATCTTTCGATACTTGGGCTGGCGGGTATGTAGGGGTTACCGTCGAAATCTGAAGGAGAGAATGGCGTTTTTCTCGATTTCTCRGCGGCCCATTCCTTCCCCGAGCCACACAGCGGAGCGACTCGGTTGCTGCGTTGATACCGGAATCGAAGGCTTTCCTCGCCGACCTTTTGGCTGAGCGTCAGATTGGTCGGTGTGATGTCCAAGATCTTGAGCGACTGCTCGGCGCCATCAGCGGAAAGGTTGATTTGCCTCCTTGAGTCGTCTACCGTGTAGCGACTGACCTCAGGCTCCTCCGCAGAGGAGGTTATGCAGTTGAATGAGTACAGCTTGCTCTCGCCCCCTTGGGTGAACTCGACGACATTGGCAATGCCATTGCGCAACGGAGCCATTTGCCAAATCCCAACCAGCTTTCTTGTCAGAGATTCAACGTCTGCGGGGGAGGCGACCTCACGTTGATTCGCACACGCGGTCAATAGCATGCTCAGGAGCAGACAGAAGGTTCTTTTTTTCATGGCTTGTTCGTCCAGATGATGAAATTTTTGACGGAGCGGGCCAGCGGTACCGACCAGCAGGTTTCTGTTCTTCGCCGCCGTACAGCGAAACGGGCTTCAAGATGCTGGCTACTAATATCAAAAACTTGCGTTGAGATTGAAGCCGAGCGTAACCTTGGCGGTGCGGTAGCCCTCAGGCTTGCTGACGGGCATCCCACTGTTGACGTAGCAGCGCTTCCATCGCCTCTGCTCGCGACCATCATTGGGTCGTCCTATCAGGCCACGGTTTCCTGGTTGCTTCGTCTGCCAGAGCGCTGGCACTCTCAAAGAATTGCTTAGCCGCCATAAAACAAAAAGACTGCTGCGGACCTAGCAACGCAGGGTCTAGGTTGGGTGGACCTTTTTCCTCCTCTTTGGCCAGCCACGAGTTCATACAGTTCCGCTGCTCCAGCTTGATCTGCTCGCGCAAAGTCACATCGAACACCGCGCGACTTTCACGTAGAGATCCATCGGGATTCAGGTGAGATGCGGCCCAACGGACTCCGCTGCGCCCAAACACATCCCAGAGAAGCCGGCATGCGGTCTTTGCGGCTTCGTCTGGATTGGTCGACTTCAAGCAACGGGCAATGATCACTTGCGAGGCACGCTGTTCCGCAGCAGTGATCGGTGAAGCCTGCTTCGCAGGACCAGCGCAGGCTGAGACTGCCAAGACGAGTCCCAAGCCAGTTAACCTGACAGCAGCGCTCCAAACAAGCGGGGAGGCCTGGGGGCTCGATTTACAGGTGAATCGCAGATCAAGGCTCATCAGAAGCCTGCATTCAGATTGAAGCCCAAGGTGACCTTGGCCGTGCGATAGCCCTCGGGCTTGCTGATCGGCGCCCCCATGAAGAAGTCATAGCTCAACTTGCTCCACTGGCCGCGTACGCCGATGACGGCACCGGCCAGATTCCGGCCGAGCAGGTCGGCCGTGGAGCGCCCGCCGACATGGCCGTAGTCCATGCCTGCATACAGCTCCGCCCCGCTCTGCCCCATGGCCCACCCGATGTCGTTGCGAATCAGCATGCCGCGTTCACCCAGCAGGCTGGTCTCGCCATCGAAGCCGCGCACGGTGTAGCGCCCGCCGATGGCGAAGCGGTCCTGCGGCGTCAGCGGCGTGCGGTTCCATTGCGCGCGGATCAGGCCGGAGTAACGCAGCTTCTGTTCTCCGAGCTTGAACGGCGCATTGAGGCTGACCTCGGCCGTGTAGAGCTTCGGGCGCGAGGTACCCTCACCGAACTCTTCTTCCGGCGCAGCGCGGGAGCCGAAGCCGCCGGTGCCGCGCTTGTAGGCCAGGGTGCCTTCGAGCGTCGCCTCGCCGATGAACTCCTTGTGGTTCAGGCTGAGTTCCCAGCCGCCGACCACGCGGTGCTGCACCTCGACCTCGGTGTCGTCCACGAAGTTGCGCGACTCGCGGCGCCAGCCCTTGATCGCCGCCGTGGTCTTGCGATGCTGGTCGCGGTAGAGCAGGCGTGAGAGCTTGACCTCGGCATTGTTGGTCTTGCCGGCGTAGACGTAGTCCTGGTTCAGGCCGGCCACGCTCTGGTGGTACTGGCTATTGGAGGCGGTGAAGCCCAGCATCCAGTAGCCGAAGGGCAGCGAGTAGTGCGCGGTCTGGCCCTCGGTGCCGTAGCTCGGCTCCGAAAGGAAACGGCTGTTGATGCTGTGGTTGGCGCTGACGTAGAACAGGTCATTCAGGCCGAAGGGGTTGTCCACCGACACCGTGGCGCCGGCCTGGTAGCGGCCCGTGGCCTGGGTGCCGCTGTCGTCCAGGCTCAGGGTGAGGCGGACCTTGCGGGTCTGGACGTACTTGACGACAAGGTCGCTGTCGCCGGGCCTGGCGTTCGCGGCCGTCGATGGCTCGATCTGGATGTCGGCTTCGGCGGTCGGGGCGCGCTTCAGGTTCTCCAGGCCCTGCTCGATGTCGCGCAGGTTCAAGAGTTCACCGACCCGCGCGGGGATGGCGGTGGTCAACAAGGCGGCACTGCCGAGCAGCGTCGAGGATGAAGAATCCGGCGTCAGGCGGATGGCGGCGATGCGGCCGGGCACGAGCGACAGGGTCAAGGTGCCGCCCGAGAGGTCCTGCGGCGCAGCCAGCACGCGGGTGGTGACCCGGCCCTTGGCGATGACGGCTTGCTGGGCGCGTGCGAGCACCACGTTGACGCCGGCCGTGCCCAGGCAGCGGCCAACCGGCGAGTCGTTGCCCTCGGGGCCGGACAGATCGGCGACGGCCCATTGGAAAGATTCGGACTGCTCACCGACCAGCAGCACGCGGTCGATGCGCAAGCACGGGGACTCGGAGTCGGGGATGCGGGCAATGGGCGCGGCGGGCGCGGTCTGCAGGCGTTCGTTGACCGACTTCTCGTTCTGCTCGCGCAAAGCGCGCTCGCGTTCTTGCTGGCGCTGCTGCTCGACGAAAGGTTGAGGTGCGCTGGCTTGCTGAGCGAGGGCCAGTAACGGAACAGACAGCGCAGCGGCTGCCAGCAGATGGCGGTTCAATTTGAAAATTCCCTGGCAATCTTTTTAGGCCTATCCAGCGGCCTCGCCGCCGTTGGATGAATATGTCGTGCGGTACTTCGACAGCGCCCTATTAGGTTGTTCGGGTCGGTCGGGTTAGCCGTACGCACTGCTGGCAATTAACACTGGGGTGGAGGTCCCGCTGGAGTCGCGCGAGGGCGATCCGCGGCCTCTACATCTATAAGAGAAACAATAATTTCTTTCCCATATTTTTCTTCAAGAAGTGCCTCAACCTCCTCATAGCTCTGCGCGTAGAACATCTCGTGCACGCCTGGCTCGCTTGAGTTTTTCTTCCACACAATCGCAACGTACTCTTTGAGCTTATTTTCCATTCTTCACCTCACTTTTTAAGACATGCAGTGCTGTTGCAAAAAACCACCAACCGTCGTGTCTGGCCCCTGTGTCAAAGCTTTTATTTGTTGGGGGGAGAGGGCTCGTTCTGCTCGCGCAGGGCGCGTTCGCGCTCCTGTTGGCGCTGCTGTTCGATGATGGGCTGGGGGGTGGTCGGAGATTGCTGTGCGACCGTCAAGAGCGGGCAGGCCGCAAGGGCTGCGGCCACAGCCATGCGCGTGCGCCGAGGCACACCCAGAGAAAGCACCATGATGATCAGCGCCGGAATTCGACCGTGCGAACCGCCGAGGGTTTGCCCGAGAAGCCGCTCACCGTGCCGTCGGCACCGAAGAGCACATCCACCGGCTCGTCTTCCTGCACCGTCCAGTACCGCCATGTGTTGGCGTTCAGGTCCTTGGTGTCGTTGCGCGACGGGTAGCTGAGCGCCATCAGCACCTGGGGCCGGGTCATGCCGACCACGACCTTGGCGGCGTAGACCGCCTTCTGCACTTCAGGATTCCAGCCGGCCAGCGCCACCTTGGGGTCCGTGGGAACCACGATCTGGCGCGCCCATCGCAATGCATCTTCCTTGCTGCGCGCCGCGTCGTCGCGCATGGAGATGTAGTCGCCGCCGATGGTGCCGTAGAAGTAGGTGTCGCGCTTCATGGTGTCGAGCGTGGCGGGCTCGCCGGCCGGCACGATGGGGCCTCCCAGCATGTTGGCGCTGGAGACCCAGCCGTAGTCGGGGCGCAGGTTGCAGCAGGTGTAGCCGGTGATGGGCTGCGTGAGCTTGGTGGCGCATCCCGACATGGCTGCTGCTATGGCGGCAATCAGTGCAATGCGCGCCAGGCGGCACGGTGAAATTTGTGACTGTTTCATTGATATCGATCTAAAGCTCTTTGAGCGTCGGTCGCATTCCAATCAAATTCCGACTCTCGACTTTGGAAAAGCAAGTGAAATTATTTGAATTTTGACTCTATAAATCTGAGTGCCAAGTCAAGATTTTCAAAGACCTCATCATGACCTGAAAAATCAATCGACAGTAAATAATTAACCTCAGAGACGCCAATTCCGTCATCAGAGGTTATTTGTACCGTGAAGGGGTGACTGATGTCATCAACCCCCACCCATGTGCACACGCCGGATTGAGTTGCCCCAATTTTTGCGGCCGGAAAAAGACGCTTGATCTCGGCCAAAAATTCATCATTACTCATGCTATTTTGCCCCCGGCTTGAAAAGAACAACAGACCCCACAGTTCTATCCGGATTTAATTTGTAAATAGTTATTGAGCCATCCGCCGCCATATCAATTTTGTTGCCTTTGGTAGTGGCCGACAGACTGCCATCAGGATTTGTGGATGTGTAATCCGGCCTAGGAGGATACATTCTTCCTTTATAAGCCAGTCCCGGGTTGGCCTCAGCCGTAACGCCGCTATATGCGTCTTCAACCGCATTCAATGTATTTGCCATCAAATTGAAAGCTTCCTTTGCACTGTTTGCAGCCGGAGCGTTTTCAAGTGATTTGTAATATAGTGCAATTCTCTCTCCTTGATTTAGGTTCGTACCCGCAGGTGGCGCATCAGGTCCCAAAACATCTGGCGTTCTCCCAGAAGATGAACTGGACGATTTGATCGGATCGATCGGTGCTGTCGCGACCTCCCCGCTCTTTGGCACAACTCCATCAAGATTGAATCCCTTTCCAATGCCGGAGCCACCGAACATCTCAATTAGGTTGAGAACAGTGGTAGCGACATTCCCCGACGAGGATAGCAGTTGATCGCTCATGGCTTCCCCTAAAGCTGATTTGGCATCAGCATCAAGCCCTGCGATTTGATTTTGATTCAACGGCGGAGGATATCCGTATTGATTGAAAAAATCGGAAATTCCCTTTGCCGTGGTAGGAAGAACCTCACTGTACATACTCGAGTCGTAGAAGAAACTCGGTTGCGGAGTAAGTCCACCGCGGGTCACCGCGGTGTTGGTGAACATTTGCAGCGTGATGCCATTGTTGTCGGTAAATACCATTCCCTGGGTATCGGCAAGAAGGGAAACTCGAATAGCTCCCATTGCCGCTACGGCGGTCTTGCCATATTGCTGCACAAGCATTTGCGTGTTGGCATCGTCGAGGTTCAAAAGCGCAAATTTATCGACAAGGTTGGCCACTTGTTCGTCACTTAGCAGCGCAAATGCGCCAGGAGCCCTGGCTCTGGCGTCTCTCGCAACGCGCATTCTGTTTGCCGCCAGCCAATCTCGCTCTGCCTGTGCAAGTTGCCTGTTGTTCACATCCTCGTTGTAAGCCGCTGCGGCTCCGGTAATTCCGCCGGCGGCCGCTCCGATTCCGGCCGCAACTGCCGCGCCAACCGCGTTCTTGACGCCTGGTGGCATGTCATTCGTGAACTCATCAATGAGGGGGGCCGCAAGTGCTGCCGAACCAGCGCCCAGCGCACCATCCGTCTTGCCGCCTAACGCCCCGACGATCATGTGCGCGACTACGCGGCCAAGACCACCTTCCTTCCAGTTGTCATAGTTGTTTTGTGCGTTGGCTATGACGTTATTGGCCCCATCCAGTGCTTGCTGTGCTTGTTGCTGCTGTTCCGGCGTTGCATTTGGGTCATCCAGCACCTGCCGAGCAGCCTGTGCCTGCCCCTGCGCCTGCGCCAGAAGGTCTAAAGACTTCTGCACCTGTTGATCGGCAAAGAGGCCCACGGCCCTGGCCGCTGGCGCGTTGAACTGTTCAGTCAGGTAACTCTGTGCCTGAACATTCTTGACGATCTCCTGGGTGTTCCAATCCTTGATCAATGTGCCTGCGCTGCTGTTGTCCCCGGTCCTTACACTTTGGTCGCCCGCGATACCAGAGACGCCAGATTTCGTGACACTGTTCTGGCTGCTGCCGTTGTAGCTTCCGAGGCCGACTGTAGGGGCGGAGAGGCCAGTCTTCGGGGGCGGCTTCTTGGTGTCAGTTATTGGGGCGTTCGGGTCGCTGGTCACGCCTACACTCGCGCTTGCGCCGACTGAATAGCTGCTTCCACTGCTGCGGCTCATATTCTGCAAGTCGCTCATCGTGAGCGCACCGCCAGTGGAGAAACTGTTCTTGTTGTTGTCGATGGCCACCTGGGTGCTCTCGATCACGGCACCGGTGAGATTCGTGTTGCCCTTGACCTTCACATCGAAGCCGCCATCCCCCGCCTTGATGCCTGACTGGGTGTTCGGGCTGATAAAGACACCATCGGCCTTGGCACTGGCGGCGTTGCCGCTGACGGTGGCCACCGCCCCATAGCAGATCGGCGGGATGCACAGGCTCACCCCGAAGCCGCTGCTGGACTGGCGACTCTGGCCCACGCTCACGTCCTGCAAGGTGGTGATGTTCAGGTCGCCCCCAACGTCCGCTGTCACGCGGTTGCCTTCTATCGTCGCCCCGTTGAGCGTGAGGTTGCGGCCGCTGGAGACGTTCACGGCGTTGCCGCCGGAAACCTGGGTGGCGTTGTAGGTTGTCTCGTTCTGCTTATCGCTGCCCTTGCCGTTCTGCACGCCCAGTTGGATGCTGAAGCCGGTCTGCGCGCCCGCGCCAAAGGTCACCCCCACGTTGGCGCCATGGCTGGAGTTCTGGCCCGTCGTCACGCTTGTGTCCTTGCTGGCCTCCAGAATGACGTCGTTGTCCGCCGCCATGTTGACGGTATTGCCCGCCGCGATGGTGGAGCCCACGGCGTGGATGTTGGAGTCAGCGCCCGCGCCGGTGGCCACGATGTTGACGTTGTTGGCCCCCGTGACGCTGGAGCCCACGGCCGTTGTGCTGTTGCTGAAGCTGGTGCCCTGGCTGGTGTTGCGGCTCGCGGTCACGCTCACGCCGTAGCTCAGGGTGCCCGCTTCACTCATGCTGGTCAGGCTGGGGCCGCTGCCGCTCAGCGCGCCAGCGAGCGTGCTGCCCGCGCCGTAGGCTTGCTGGCCCGCCATGGCCAGATTCAGCGCACCCAGGGCCTGCATGCGACCGTTTCCATTGGTGTCTCCAACCGCCTTCACGGTTTTCTTGGCGTTGCGCAGGCTGTCGGTGCTCAGTCCCATGAAGCTGGCACTGCCGCCCAGCTTGCTGCTGGAACTGCGCTGCATGCTCACGGTCTGCTCGGTGTTGTAGGCCTCGTTGATGGTGACGTTCTTCGCGAGGATGTTCACGTCCCCGCCCACCGATGGGCCTGCCTGCCCCGCAGCCAGGACGCTGCTGGCGGTCTGGCGGTATTCATTGCCGGCTACCAAGGTGACGTCGCCCGTGAGGCTTGCGACCTGGCTGGCTTGCTGGGTGGTACGGGTGGTCGCCTGGGCTCCGAAGTCCTTGATATTGCCCAGTCCAGGTGCTGACCAGGAACCAATAAAGCCACTCTTGGCATTGGCCGAGGAGCTGCTGCTGAGTTCGGTGTTCTGGGCGCTCTCGATGGTGAGGTTGTGCCCAGCCATCATGGTGATGTTCCCGTCGGCCACGACGGTCGCCGCTTGCAAGGTGGTGTCGCGGCCGCTGACGGTCTGCAGGCTGCCAGCCGAGATGGTTGTGCCCACGGCCTGGGTCTTGATGTCGGCGTTGACACTGTTGCCCGAATTCTTGCGATTGCCGTAGCCGCCGACCGGCCCTCCGGCATCGGAGGCGAGGGCCCAGGCCTTGGACAAGCCCGTGCTGCTGGTGCGCTGCTGGCTGGCGTGCAGTTCGGTGCTGCTGCTTGTGGCGGTGGTGAAGTTGATGTCACGGCCAGCCGATAAGCCCATCGCGTTCTGCGAACTCAGCTGCGCGGCCTGGGCATTGATGTCATTGCCCGCGACCAGGGCCACGGTCTTGCCGCTCAGGCTGCTGGACAGCACGTCCACGATGCTGGAGCTGTCCATGGTGCTGGAACTGCTCTTCCTGAACAGGGACTTGGATGAGTGCTGCGTGGCGGTGGCCACGCTGCTCGTAGCCTGCCCTGCGGTGATGTTGATGTCATTCTTGGCCGTGGCGGTCAACGCGCCGTCCACACTGGCGACTGCGCCCGCGCGGATGTTCAGGTCATTGCCGGCTGCAAGACGCACGTCGTCCTGGCCCTGGATGACGGAACCCACCTCCCGGCTCTGCGACGAGATACCCGCAACGTTCTTGCTGGCGAACGAGATGGTGTATCCCTCGGTCACGGTACCGAGATTGACATCGTGTCCGGCACCGACAGCTACCGAGCCTGCACTGACCATGGCCGCGCCGATCAGATTGACGTCGTGCCCCGCAGAGGCGACCAGCACACCGCCAGGATTGGTCACATAGACGCCCGCCACGCGGTCGATGGCGGTGCTCGTGCCTCGGGAGTTCGTGGTGGTCTCCACGTTGATATCCCCACCGGCCTTCAGAACGGCGGCATCTCTGGCGGTAATGCTTGCGCCGATGTTGTTGATATTGCCGCGCGCGTTGATGCCCACGACACCACCTGCGATCCGCCCGCCATCGAGGTTGTTGACATTGTCAGCGGTGATCGACACCAGAGACCGGCCGGCGATAGTGCCCCTGTTCGTCACGTCGCCCGTGCTCTTGATCTTGACCGCGTCCGCGCTCAACAGCGCCCCCGAACCATCGATGTCACCCGGCTGCACGCGCACATAGACCTGCGGCACCAGCACGCGTTGCGTCGTGCCGTCCGGCAGCGTCACGGTCTGCTCGACCAGCCAGACGATGTCGCTGGTCAACTGCGCCATCTGAGCGGCGCTCAACCCTATGCCTGGACGCAAGCCATATTGCTTGGCGAACGTTGCCCCCGCATTCATCAATGCGGTGTACTGCTCATCGTCATTGCTGAAGCCGTCCAGATAGCGGTAGCCCGTGAGCTGCGCCACCTGCTCGCGGATGAGCTTCTGTTCGTAGAAGCCGTCACCCAGGCGCTTCAGGGTGTTGTTCGGATCGAGCCCGAGGTTGTTCAGCAGGTAGTCGCTGCTGAGCCAGTTGCGATAGTTCGCGAAGCGCGGATCGGTTTCGATCAGGTAGCCGCCAGGGCCCGCATGGATACTGAACAGGCTGGCGGTGGGAATACCGATGTTGAGCATGCTGGTGCGAACGACCATGGGCATGCTCTGGCTGCCGCTGGTACTGCCCACATTGGCCGCGACCTCGACCACGACGCCCGGACCGGGGCCACCGTTGGTGCCACTGGTGCCACCTGCACTGCCTCCTGCAGCCCCCACCGAAGCCGTACCCGCGTTGTAGGCCGTGGCGGCGTTGAGGTTGGGCTGATACTTGTAGGCCCCTAGGTTGATCGAAGTCGGAGCGACAACAATCGGGATGTTCTGCGCCTGCACCTGCCCCTTGTTGTTGACCACGGTCGCCGAGCCCGTGACAGTCACCTGACCGGTCAACTGGCTGGATTGGTAGTCGGTCGCGTTGATGGTTCCACCAGCCAGCACCTGGCTGTCCTGGTTGTACAGGCGCCCATTGACCGTCATGTTGCCGCCCGCGACAAGGTGGGCGGGATCGACATTGATGGCCGTGTCCGTGGTCGTCGTGATGACGTTGTTCCAGATGCCGTAGCCATCCATGCCCACGAGTTCGCCGGTGTCCTTGCGATAGACCAGGCCGTTGGCCGGATCGACGTTGACCTCGTCCAAGGCGTAGGTGGTGGTCCTTCCCACGCCGCTGCCCAAAGGCGTGACCGGCGCGATTCCGACCAGAACGCCGGGCGTCACCGTGGGCGTGCCCTTCTGGATGTGCACGTCGCGGTTGTTGACCTGCGCCATCGAGATCGACATGTTGCCCAAGGACTCGATGTCCGCACTCAGGTTGTTGAGCACGCTGCCTTGGCCGGCGGCCTGGCGATTGGCGTCGAGCGCGCCGCCGATGCGCATGTCGCCGCTGCTGAAGATCAGCGAGTGCTCGCGGTTGCTGATGGTGTTCGCGCCGATGTCCAGGGTGTCGCGCGCCGCGATGGTCCCGGCCTTGGTGACACCGTTGACGGTTTCGGCGTCGTTGTTCAGCGTGCCTGCTGCAATAGAGATCGCATTGCCGTAGATACGGCCGGTGCCGATGTTGTTCAGCGTCCCCGCATTGACCTGCGTGTTGCCCTGGCTGTCGATCAGGCCGCGGTTGTTGAGGGTGCTGGCGTTGACGGTCGTATCTCCACCCGACATCTCGCCCGTGGCGGTGTTGTCGACCACATTGCCGTTGACCGTGAGGGTATCGCCCGCGAGCAGCTTGGCGTTGTTGGTCAGGTGGCCGGTGGTGCCATAGGTGAGGTTGCCGCCGACGCTGACGTCCTTGCTGTTGACGATGTCCTGGGTGAGCGCGACGGACATGTCCTTGCCGCTGGTGAACTGCCCGTCGTTGCTGAAGTTCGCCGCGTCGATCTTCAGGCTGTTGGTTGCCACCAGGGTGCCGCCCGTGTTCACCACGCTGAGCGTCTTGGCGCCCGGGTTGGCCGCGTTGGGGTCCTTGATAACCAGCTCGTTCGCCGCCGAAATCAGGCCCGAGGTGTTGTTGACGGTGCCGCCGCTGGTGATGGTCGCATCGACATCGGCGCGGATGGCGCCCGAGGTGTTGTCCAGGCTGCCAGCAGCAATGACGACGTTCTTGCCCTCGATGCCTTGATCGGTGCCCTGGGTGCTGGTGTTGGCAACGCTGCCGGCATTGATCGTCGTCGTGGCCGCCGAGCGGATCAAGCCGCCGGTGTTGGTCACGCTCGCGGCGCCGATGTTCAAGTCGCTCGTGACATCGTTGCTGGCGATGGTGCCGGACGTGTTGTCCAGGGCACCGGACACGGTGACGCCCATGGCACCGGGCCCGGTCTGCACGATCTGACCGCTGCGGTTGCTCAGGGCGCCCGCGTCGATGGTGATCTGCTTGGCATAGGTGCTGCCGCCATCCTGGGCAAAGCTGCCGGAAATGGCGACCGTCAATGCACCGTTGCCCGTGATCTGGCCGTTGGCACCGCTGTAGCTGCCGCCCGAGATGCTCAGCGTGCCGGCACCGGCATGCTCGATCTTGCCAGCGTTGCTGGTGATGGCCGCGGCCTGTAGCGTGAGGTCCTGCCCGTTGCTGGCGATGCGCCCGCCGTCGTTGTTCAGGGTGCCGCTGGTCGCGATAGTGGTGGCACCAGCCCCGGTCTGCACGATCTCGCCGTTGTTCGTGTTGGTGATGTTCGAGACGTGCAGGTCCAACTGGCCGGCATTGAGCTTGCCCGCGCTGTTGACCAAGGTCTGCGTGGGTTGGCTGTTGGCCGTCACGCTCAGAGTGCCGGGGGTGGTCACTGTGGCGCCGCTGGTGATCACGTTGCCTTGCGTCGCGGTGATGGCAATGTTCGCCGCGCTGGTCTGCTTGCCTGACAGGTCAACGCTCGAGCCTTGCAGCGTGGCATTGCCCGCCGCGAGGTTGGTGCCGTTGGCGACAAGGGCGCCAGTGCTGGTCACACGCAGGTCGCCCGTGCTGCTGAGTGTGCCGTCGTTTTGGACGCCAGCGCCGAGCACCCCGGTGCTGCTGCTCTGCACGCTGCCGGCCGTGAGGGTGGTATTGCGGCCCGCCGTGATGCTGCCGTCATTGGTCAGCGCGCCGCCGACCACCACATTGACGTCGTTCGCACCGCGCAGGCTGCCGCCATTGGCGAGCGAGCCGGCCTGGATGCCCAGGTCGGTGGCTGCGTTGATGCTGCCACCGGTGCCGTTGACCAATTGGTTGGTCACCCCGAGCTGCGCGCCGGCCTGTGCGGACTGGATGCTGCCCCGGGTGTTTTGCAGCGAGCTGGTGTTCAGGGTCAGCCCCTGATTGGAAGCCAGGGTGCCGCTGCTGTTGATGGTGGCTCCGGCCACGTTCGCAGTCAGTGCGCCTGCGGCCGATATCGATCCGCGCGTGTTCTCGGTCTTGCCGCCGACCGTGAGGTTGGCATCGGTGGCGCTGGTCAACACGCCATCGGTGTTGATCAGGTCGCCGCTGGTGGCGATGTTCAGCGAGCCGGCATAGAGCTTGCCACCGGTGTTGTCCAGTTGACCGACATTGGCGCTGAAGCTGTTGCTGACGTTGAGGGTCCCGCCTGCGTTGCTGAAGTTCGGGCCGGTGACAGCCATGCTGGTCACCGACAGCGAGCCGCCCGCATTGTTGATCCGGGGCGTGTTCAGCGTGATGGGGCCGCCCGCGTAGATGCGCCCGCCGTCGTTGGAGATGGTGCCGCCTGCGGTGATCGCGCCAGGTGCGAGTGGCGTGTACGTGGTGGTTGTTCCACCAGTGCTGGTGCCGTCCGTTGCGGATGCCGTCGTCGTGCCGCCGCTGCTGCCAGAACTCGTGCTTCCCGAGCTTGTTGTGCCACCGCTGCCTGTGCCTGTGCTGCCTGTGCCTGTGCTGCCTGTGCTGGCACTCACAGGCTCAGCGCCGATCACTCCGCCATTGGTATTGCTCAAGACTGGCGCGGTGATGGTCAGGCCGGCCGTGCTGGTCTGGCGGATCGTGCCGCCGCGGTTGTCGATGTCACCGGGGGTGATCAGTTCGACGCGCTGGCCCTCCAGCGTGCCGGTGTTCTCGAGACGGCCTGCTGCGGTGACGACAAGACCGCCGGCACCGGCGCCGATGTTGCCGGCGTTGCGCACGCCCAGGCCAGCTTCTGTGCCAATGAGCCAAATCTTGTTTGCATACATGCCGCTCAACGCGGCCACGTCGAGGGCGAAGGTTGGTGCAGCACCGGTGCCCGTCGTGGGCGTGATCTGGGTATGATCAGCGCTGATTTGGTTCGCACCCGTGACCACTTTGAGTTCGCTGGCCCAGATGCCGGCATTGACCTGCACGGCACGCGCGAGAATGGCGGCGTAGTCGGTTTTGCTGGCATCGAGGCCCGCGCCGTCGATGGTGATGGTGCCGCCGCGAACGAGGAAGCTGTCGAGGCCACCGATGGCGTTGAACTGCGGCGTGCCAGTCGTTAGCGTTGCCCTAGACGCGTTGATAAAGCCGCCGCCATCGACGCTGATGCCCGCGGGATTGGCGATGATCACCTCGGCCCGGGAGCCGCCGACCTCGATGTAGCCGCGCAGCTGGCTGGGACTGCCGCCGTTGACTTCGTTCAAGATGATGCGTGCGGAACCTGTTGCGAGATAGGGATTGCCCTGGACGATTCCACCGAGCTGGGTCTGCACTGTCGTCCGGCTATTGTTCAGGATGACGCCATTCGTTCCCACGTTGAACTGGCTGTAGACATTGCGCGAGACACCGGCAGCGCTCGGGGTCTGGATGTTGATCAGGGGCACCCCGTTCGGGGCCACGAGCACGGTGGGGCGCAGGCTGCCGGGGACGTTGGGCGCCCCCACGATCTGGGCCTGGCCAGGAAGCGCGACCAGCACACCGAAGAGCGCCACTGCCGCTGCCGCAGCACCGGCTCCTCCCGTGGCCCTGGATGCGCCCTTGCCCGTGGCCCTGGCGGTCTCCTGAACGACCATGCGCAGCCCGCGCTTCGCATTGAACACAATGCGGTGTAGGTTCTTGTTCATCGCGTCCCTCTTCCCCGATCGTTCGTGTGACAGCAACGCACGCTGCGAAAGGCAATGTGCTGAGATGCCGAGTTCGGCGTCTACGTGCCCGGATTTTGGGATCGGAATGCGAGAGCAAATGTCAAGAAATCTCAGGGCGCGAAGATTCGCTTCGAAAGCGCCACTTACCTCACGCTCTCAAGTCGCTGCGCCGCCACACTAGTCCTCGGCGAGCGGCTCTGAGGTCCCAGGCGCAAGTCCAGCCACTCGACATTCGCCTCGCCAAAAGAAAACCCCGGCGCGAAGCCGGGATCGAGCGCGATGCGCTTGCGTGTCACCAAGCACGCCGATCAGAGCACCAGCCGAAGTCCTTCGCTGCGTGCGCAGTTCAATGGGGACGTCAATGCCCGAGCCATCACGGCGAGCGCCGTGTCACCACTCACCCACTTCACGGACACACCGGTCCAGTTCCCACTCCAGCCGTTCCAACTGGTGCAGCCGCTCACGTGCGTGTCTTTCATTGGCTCGCTGCGTGCCAGTGAGCCTTGCCAACCTGCGAGAAATCATCGACAGCATCGCGCGAGGCTTTGTGACGCACCTCATCGATGCGGTTCCTGGAATGTGGCGAAGACCATTCATGGCATGTCTCTTTAGTAGGCGTTCAATTACCCAGAGCAACGCGGCGCGCGGCGACTCCGCCTACCCGGCGCCGAATACGCCGAGCGCCAAATCGTGAATTTCGCACACTGTTTCCGAAAAACACGAACAGGGAATTGCTTGAGCCGATTGACGCCACTTGCTGAGATTCGGCCGATGGCCATGCAGTCATTGGAGTTGGTGGTCACCGGGCATTCCCAGTCAAGGCGCAAGGTCCCATACCGGCCACAACCAGAGATTCATCAGGCGCTCTAAGATTTGGCGGATGCCGATACTCCGTGCGCTGATCGGCGCGGCTACATTCAGTCAACAGCAATCTTCGATCCTCTCATCCAGAAATGCATGTCGCACTCAAGCCATTTCTTGCCGATGGCGTCTTCGGTGACGTCCGAGTTGGCATGCACAGAACGGAAGTTCTTGCGGTTGCTGGCGAACCGAGCGAGTTTCATCGAGGCAGTTCACCGGACGAGGCTGAACTCTGGATCAATGGAAGGACTACGTTCTGGTTTTCTGGCCCGATCCTGAAACGGGTGGGCGTGTACTACACGCTTGAGTATTCAACGAATGATCTCATTCAGTACGGTCCGGAGTTCCCGGACCGGGGCGCGCACGTTGATCCACTCTTGGAGTTCATGCAACGAGAAAATATCTCATATGCGGCGAGTCATGACTCTCGAGGACTCGTCACGAGCGCCAACGTAGAAATCGTCACCGGTCACCAGGGGCTACTGAACAGCATCATCTGTCCAGCTTTGGAAATCCCGCCATATCAGAGACGTCGCCCGCTTTCGAACTAGGTAGGCATGGCGTCTGCCGAGGGCCTCCGCGACAGCCACGTCTCCGGCTACGGTCGGCCAGAACCGGCCTTTCGTCACGAACGCTCAGTTTTGGTTCGAACTACGAACTCCCGCCTACCGATGGACAGATAGAGTTGACCGAGATGTCCGAAAAAACTGTCATGGTTGACCGAGAAGGAAAGTGCCGCCGCATTCAAAAAGGATTCTGCTGGCCCGCATTCCTTGTCCCAACACTTTGGGCTTTGTCCGAAGGGCTCTGGCGCCAATGTGCGCTCTCAGTACTTGCGGCCTTTGCGACACGCATCTCTCTTGAAGCCGCAAGGACGAATGGCGTTCCGCTTCTAAGCGTCGCCGGGCTACTCATCTATCCGTCCGCCATGCTCGTGTTCGGTTGCTTTGGAAATCGCTGGCTGTTGTCGCATCTCGCGGCCCATGGTTGGGTCATGGTTGACGGAGGTCGACCAATTTTGGCCCTTCGACACCATCCCTCTATTTCCTCAAACCGTTCCCATCGATGACCGAGCAAGCTGCTTCAACGCCTTGGGGGAACGGCCCTCATGGACCACATATGACCTTGCGCCTTAGCGGCTTCTGGACCGGCCTTGTCAGCACGATTCTTTTTCATTGGGTGCTGCGCCTTCACCATGGCCAAGTCGACGCTCCCGGTTGGATGCTCGTCATGGTGAGCGCGATTCATGTTCTTGCCAGTGGCTACTTGGGACAACAAATCTACGACCGGCATCGCCGGTGGCTCATTGGTTTCCTTGTTCTCGCGTTCCTCTTCCCTCTCATCATGTACTTCGCTTCCGCTTAGGATGTGAGCGATCGCTGCTGCGCCAATCAACCCTGATATGCCTATTGAGTCTGTAGAACTGCTGCCACGGATACCTCTCACACGCTATCGCCTTGTAGAAAAGGTTTCATCTGAAGGCGACAGCATGATGGTCGCGATAAGGCTGATGCCTGAGAACGTCGTGTGGGAGGTCGCGTTTCCCTCGCTTGTAGGTTATCGCGTGTTCGACGAAAGAGATCTGCTTTCCTATTGGCCTGCCTGCTCGAGAGGCACGGTCTTCGAGATTGTGAAAGGTGGGTGGCTTGCTGCAGCCGGCGTTGATACGGGCTACGTGTTGACCGGGTTCTATGGAAAGGTTCGCGAATTCTTCGTTGCGGGAGAGGGGCAATGCGTCAGTGTTTTGGCGGCCGAGCCGCCTACCATCGCCCAACGCAGTTCGCGATCAGAAACAGGCGAAAGGTGGACCTAAATGGGCTATGAGGTGTACATCACTCGCGCACCATCGAACCTTCAGACAAAGGAGTTTCCTATTTCGCGAAACGAGTGGCAGGACGTCGCTGACTCCGATGATGAGCTCGTCTATTCGACCGATGATTGGTTCGAACGCCGCCTAGATACAGGAGAGATTGAGCGTCTCCATCCGTGGCTCTATATCAAGCATCCAAATCGGCCTCGACTCTGGTTCAGCGACGGTGCGGTTCATATCAAAAGTCCTGACCAGGCCACCATCGCAAAGCTCGTGTCGTTGGCCAAAAGGCTCGATGCGATTGTTCTCGATGAGGATGGAGGAAGCAGCTATGGCGCAGATGGTGCATGGAAACCGTGGAAACCGCCCCCAGGTCCGAGATTGCCATGGTGGAAGCGCTTATTACGTTCTCCATGATCTGGCTGGGTATGCGGCTGTGACTCGCTGCGGCGAGGAATGGTCGTGCAAATCGACCGACCGGCGACGCCGAGACGAAGAGGAGGAATGAATCGATGCAGACAAAGGGCTCCGCCATAGAGGGCGTGGTAGCACAGTGGAGCAAGCTTCTTGAGTGGGAGCCCGCGGCGCTATTTCGCGGAACGGTCTTTCGGTGTAAGGCGGCGTGGCCCTATGAAAGCCTCGTAGATTTCATGCTCGTCGAGCTTCCAAATTCCCCGAGTGGACTCTCTGTCATTGTGGCCACCGGATACAAAGCCGGCTTGGTCCTTGTTCATCTGCCAGCAGAGGCGAGGTCAGCAGGAAATGTTCGAGCTTTGTCCACGGCATGGATACTTGAGAACTGGAGCAGATGGATCTATCCAGAGTGTCCAGCCGAGTCGGTGCACGTGATTGAAAATTACCCTGCCGAAGTTCGCATTGAAGGAGCACCATCTTCACCCTCGAGAGACCTCAAACTCTAACTGCGAGCGGACCGTCTCCGGTCAGCAACGGGAGTTTGTCACACGTTCTTTGCCCCGGGGGGTTCTTGACCTGGCTCAAGGGCACTGTCGATCGACAGGCCATGCAATAGCTTTCGAAGAAGGCACAAATTCACGGTTCTCCCTTATCCCTGCCTCTTCAAGATTTATACCGCTGCTACGCTGGCGCCCTCATGGTCACGTTGACCAATCAAGAGAGTATGCAAATGAGTCTTCTGTGGTTTCTCGTTGTTGGGCTTGTTGCTGGCTGGTTGGCCGGCATTCTTGTCAAGGGTGGTGGCTTTGGCCTTGTCGGCGATCTCATCGTCGGCGTGATCGGCGCCTTCCTCGGAGGCTTCCTCTTCAATACGTTTGGCGTGTCCCTGGGCGGCGGCCTCATCGGCCGTCTTGTTGTTGCCACCGTGGGTGCCGTCGTACTCCTGTTCATTGTTCGCCTCATCAAGCGCGCGTAGTTTCCAACATTCAGAAGGCGGGCGCGCCGGAACAACTCGTCGAGCATGAGTCAAGCAGTTGGATGTTCACCCGGTTGGATTCAGTCGGACTCGGCTCGACGAGAAGATGCGCGGCGATCATCTTGCACTCCGCACTCGCCGCGACTGACGATCGAAGGTTCCCTCCTAAAATTTCATGACCTCCCCCGCGCCCAAAAGCGCTGATCATTCCAGGCATGCGTTGATCGCGTGGCTTGTCGATTATTTCAAGAGCACCCCCTTCAAGGCGCTCAGCACCGCTGCGTTGGCGTTCGGCTGCTTTCTGCTGGGTACCGTTCTTTTTGGATCTCGGGGAGTTACCGCAACTCGATATTTCCAGCATGCTGCCTTTGCTTGCGACCGATCGCGATCGGCGGCTTTGCGCTGACCTTTTTTCTGGTTGCGATGCCTGTGGCTGGCGGACTGTTGGCTCGTTCTGGTCCCAACGCGCCCTCGTGGCAATCGGACTGGTGGTCACTGCTCATCTATGCGGCACCGAGCGTGGGATTTTCGTTCTTGCTCGGKGTCTCCTTGAATCAGTTCGATTTTTGGGAAATCGCCTTCAGGTACGCCAGCGGTCCGGTGGTGTTTTCGGGTGCTTTTCTGGCTGCTGCCCGAGTGTGGACCCTCCGTCGTTCGATCCTGGATCGAACTGCGCGGATTTCGGCATGGGCGATGCTTGCGTGGAATTCGATCGTTCAGGCCGCGCTGACGGCCTACCTGGTCAACCGAAGCTGACGCCCTTCTTGTATTCCTCGTACCCCCGGCAAGTCAGGCCCGCGTCGTCGGAATCGCACCAAACACCCTGAAGCGCCTGGTCAAGCTGCGCATCCCGTGGCGTGCCCGAGAAAGACACCGTCGCCACAGCAAGAAGCGCGGCCGCGAGAGTTAACCGGCGAACCGCGAACATGCGCGAGACTGTTCAGCGCACCCAGTGGCAAACGCGGTGGTGGTGGCGCGCATCCCACTTGCACACCTTGTGTGCCCGGTGCGGTGCGGCCGATGCGATGGTCGGTGCCAGCGTGGCGAAGGCCGTGAAGGCAACGATGCTGGAGAGGAGGACCTGCTTGATTTTCATGAAGTTCTTTCTAAGCAATGACGACGGGATGCGCTGCCGAAGCGGCGCAAACCGGACAACGAGGCACCTCAAATTTCAGACGACGCATAGAGATTCGGCGTTCGCGATCGGCCACCCAGATCGTGAATTACTTCATGAACATGTCGCGCAAACGAACTCGATCGCCAGCGCCTATCGGCTCAGTATCTCGTCATCGGGTTCACTGGTGATGAACAAGAATGGCGTGCCGAGATACGCATCCCGGCTGGCGACAAGGCGCTTGTTCTTCTTGAATGTGAAAAAGCTCTCGTGCCGATTCGATCGTCACATCCGGAAATTCCTGCCAGTCAACCGGATCACAAGGAACACGTTGCTTGCAACATGCACGTGTTTTCGTGCGACCCATGAGGTGCAATCTTGAAAAAGTCTCTGTTCTTGCTGGCTGCCGGTACGGTCTTCGCAGCTTCGGTCTTTGCGCAGACGCCGCCAGTGGCTGCAACGCCTGCTGCTGCGCCCGCCGCCCAAGCGCCAGCGGCTGCCGCAACATCCACCGCACCTGCAGCACCTGCCGCGAAACCGCTCACTGCAGCATCTGCTGCGAAATCGGCGGGAGCCACACCGACGCCGGCGGCTGCACCGGGTCAAGTGTGGGTCAATGGCAAGGTCTACCACTGCGCGAACGACAAGTATTTCGGCAAGACCAAGCGCGGCTCATACATGTCGGAGGCCGATGCGAAGGCCAAAGGCGCGCACGGAGTTCACGGCAAGGCGTGCTGATCACCGGACTACTCTGAACGCGCGAAAGGAATCATGCTTCACTATCTCTGGATGTTCATTGTCGGCATTGCCGTCGGTGCAATCGCGCGGTTCATCATGCCGGGCTCCGAGCACATTGGTCTTCTGATGACTGGCGTGCTCGGTGTCGTGGGCTCTTTCGTCGGCGGTGTCATTGCAAATGTTTTCAGCAGGCCCACCGGTGAGTCATTGATTCATCCAGCAGGTCTGATCATGTCAGTGATCGGCGCGTTGATCCTGTTGTTCGCCTGGAATCATCTGCCACGCTGATTGCGCTGCGAGAGCACACAAGCCGCCCATCTAAGCGGCTTTTTCCACGCCCTCTTACGCTGAAATTTCGAAACTACCGCTGATTCGGGCCTCGACACCAGAAAAAACGCCGTAGCACACAAGACCGAACTCAATCCAGCCTATGCGAACACGTAGACCGCGGCAGTTGAACGTAGCGCAACAGAACGCTAGTGTCGAGCGTTCGCTGCGTGCCGAAGCAACCGGAGGCAGCACGGCGTGCCACCGACGCTGGCGAGCCTGGGAGAAGAGCGGGGCATCAACTGGGGCAGATCAATCGGTATTGAGCTTGGCATTGACTTTCCAGGAATGCCCGGCATATCCGGTGAGCTAGTGACGCAAGACCATCGTTTCATCGCATTTGAAATCGATACGACGGATGAAGTGCGAGTGGAGCAGTGGGAGGAAATCACAAGCCTACAAAACTTCAACGAGCACAATCGAGGAATAGGCGTTGGACGCGGAGCGCTGGCTCTCAGGGTCCTGCGTGAGCTGAACGCGTAATTGGTGCGGCCTGACCTTCGCCACGACGCCAGAACCAAAACACCTAGAACGTTAAAGAGTCTTCACATGGAATGGACATCGGTACTTCTTTTGGCTGCTATGGCGCTTGGCCTCTTGTATGTGATCGCTGGCGAGAAGTCGCACGATATCGGCGAAGGCATCTTCAGTGCTGCGTTTCGCCTACAGCGAATGGTGCAAGCTCTCTATGCACGTGCAAAGTACCTTTCGGAAGAGCCAACCACGCCTTTAATCTGCAAATTGCTGCTCCGCGCCTTTGTCCGCGTGTCTTGGTACCTGTGGCTGGTCGCTGTATTTTCGCTTGGCTTGTTTCTAGTTTTCGGTAAAGCGCTCAGGTCCGTCATCAGGTTCACAATTTGAGCGGCGACAGCCCTCTACGAGGGCAGATTCTGCCCTTCGCCGGCTTTACGCAGGACGGGCCTCGACAACCTCTAGTTCATCGGCAAGGAAGTCACCCAGCCAGACCGTGGTTCCGTCCCCTTGGCTGCTTTCAACGACGTACCTGTTGGCGACGCCAGGCACAGCTAGGACATCGAGTAAGGTTCCGACGTCTCCAACCGCAGGAGGACGTTGGTTGACTCTCCAGCCGTCATAGTCGCCAGCTTGTCCAACCAACTTGAGAACGCGCACCACGACGTAAGGCTTAAGAATTTCGTCCATGACTCATATATCCGGCAAGATGCGAACGGTCGCTTCTGGTCGAGGCTGTGTGCAAGGCGTCAGGGACGCTCGAACTGATAGGGCCCCCGCACACTTCGGATAGAGCGCGAATCGCTTGCCCCGAATGCCCTGAAGTTCTCTCGCGCTTTCGTCAGACTGAGATTGCCGTTCGGGCCACCTCGAATGGCAGCAGCGTCACTGTCGTCTTGTCCGTCGTCTTCCCAAAAGCACACGGGGCAAATTTCATACCCGCCTCGTTCCTCGAGCGTTAGATAGTGGCAGCAGGGACATGGAAGGCCTAGCGCTTTCGGAGGGATGACATACATGGGCTCATTCATGACCAAAATTGAACAGCTCTTGAACTCGGGTGGCGGCCGCTCGACCCAGTGCTGGACCATGGACTGGGCTGGGATGGCTTAGTAGCTGCTGTCGACCTCGACCAGTGGGGAATACCGAAGCGCAGCCTGGCTTCGAGGGTCTTCACGTCGGCGGGGTAGAACCGGCCACAGTCGATCAGGGTCCTTTCAGCCCAGGAGGCACGTCCGACGAGCGTGGCCATGTGGGCATTATGCGAGGTGCGGCAGATATTGAAATCCTGGTCCAGCGTGAACTACTCACGGGTGCGTTGACAGTGGTTGACACACGTTGAGGCCGCGTAGGCATACAACGGCGGTTCAACAACTACGGGGAGTCACGTCATGGGCCATTTCGCAATCGCTGTGCACGAGCTGGAGCCGTGAGAATTTCATTTCACGTTGCTGGAGCCCGTGAACGAGGCCTCGGACTATCTGTCGTTTCAGCCGTTGGAGGTCGACAACACGCCATACCAGAGCGAGATGGAGGCGTGGGTCGCGGCCACGTGCATGATCAACGAACGGATAGTTCGACCACTCGGGCCGTCGGAGCGGCGAACGCGACTATCCGACTGCAGTATGGATCAGCACCTGATACGCTAGCCATCCAAGCGAACAGGCTGCCGCAGGGCGGCCTTTTTCGTGGCTGCCAGGAACTGCCAATAGGGCGTCAAACCGCCAAAGGCGGCGACAAATCGGGGTTTAACTTCGCTGCAAACGACAACGGCATTTGCTGCCAAAGTCGATGCAAATCACTGCCAAAGGTCGCGGAGCGTTTCACGGGCGTCTCTGTGAGCCGATGTCCGCGATCTGGGGAGCATGAAGTAGCACAGGTCGGGCCGACCGAGTCGGAACGGGACACTCCGCCAGCCCCAACGCTCGACTCACCTGAGCACGTAACTCGCCAGCACGCTCTGCACCTCGTAGATGCTGAGCTTCTTGTTGAACTGCTTCTGGATAGGAGCGGCCGTCCCCGAGATCCATATCTTGAGCTCGGCATCGAGATCGAAGGTACCGGCGGTCTCGATACTGAAGTGCGTGATGCTCTTGTAGGGAATCGAGTGGTATTCGACCTTGCTCCCCGTGATGCCCTGCTTGTCGACCAGGACGAAACGCTTGTCGGTGAACACGAAGTAGTCGCGGATGAGCTGGTAGGCGTGCTCGACCACTTCCCCCTTCGCCAGGATCTGGCTGAACTCCTGCTGGATCTTCGCCGGGTCGATCTTGGCTGCGTTGCCGAGCATCCCATCAAGTAGTCCCATTGTTGCTTCCTCCAAGCTCAATTGATCATGCGACCGTTGGCGGTCTTCAAAAGCTGTGCGGGGCGCAGCGCGTGAGTAGTAGGGCGCTCTGCGTTGAATGCTTGCTCAGCGCAAGCAGATCACCAAGGTTTCCACCAGCGCCGCCGCTGCTGTCGATGCTCGAGCGGCCGCAGGTCCAGGGTGCCGTAATCAGGATGGGGCGCACCAGCGCGTCGCCGCAACTCCGCCTCCAGTTGATGAGCTACGCCGCGAGCGTGCAGATCGCCCTGTAGCGCTCGCCGGCGCCATTCAGCGGCCCGCACGCCCAATTCCTCGTCGGGCAGCCTCTCTGTTTCGGTCATGGTGCTGATTGTGACGGGGAGGTCAGGTCGCAGTCGGGCGTCTCCCGCTCAACGATCCAATGGATTCCTGCGCCGAAGGCCTCGTCAAGCACCATAGTGAGCTGACGGCACCAAGGGCGGACAGTGCATGAGCGGTGGGTGAATGTGTGCTTCGGAACCTGATCTCGAACTGCTCTCAGGTCTCGGCCTCAGTTGTCGTCGCACATGTCGCCGTCAACGTCGCTGATCGCGAAATCTGGTCCACCATCTGCTCGCTCCAAGATTTCCAATCGCGACCGAGGAGAGCGAAAAGGAACCATCCCACGGGCATCCCCAGCAAAGCGGTACCGACGAACATCCAGTGCATGTGTTCCATTTTTTGGTCTTTTCTCGCGAGGAGGTCAGTCTGCACATCCTCGTCATGCCTGTGCATCCCCCATTCGTGGGATACCGGCATATGCCTACATCCGTACTTGGACGGAGCTCGGATCCTGCCGGTAATTGGGTTGCGCAGATTCGAGGGCTGAGCCATGGACCATCTCGACTGCTCGTGCTGACGGTGATCGGCCACACCCGTCGGTGGCGTTGCACGAAGGCGTACTTCACCGCTGCGCTTTCGCGAAGTACGCCGTCGCTTTTTCCAGGATGTCGCGCTCCATCTTCACCCGGGCCAACTTCGCACACAGCCGGCTGATCTCCATCTGCTCGGCGCTCACCACCTTGCTGTCAGCGCCGGTGAGCTTGCCCTGGCGCTGCGCCTTGCCCCAATTGAACAAGGTCTGCTCGACCACGCCCAATGTGCGCGCCGCCGCCGCGATGCTTTGGCCGCCCTCGACCAGCCGTACGGCCTCTCGCTTGAACTCCAGCGTGTAGCGCGCCCTCGTCGTCTGCGTCATTTCCGTTCTCCTTGCTTGAATTGAAACACTCAGCAAGGGATACGTTTTTCGGGGGCAAGGTCAGTTGATCAGAAAGAGTGTTGCCAACTCTGCTGCAGCCGATGAACTCTTTGCTACGCTGGTTCATTCCAAGGTGGGCTTGGAGATCAAGGCCTTGCACAAGAGGCTGGAGGACGCATCATTGCGGGACTGCCTCGATTCGATTTCGGTCCTGGAAGTCGCCCCGAGGGAACAGCGGATCAAGAAGGCTCGCCGGTAATTCCTGTCGGACCGTGGATGCTGCGGCACTTCCCGTCGCCCGGACGCCTGCAGATCCTGCTGGGGTCGGGTGTGCCCCCCCCCGGTTAGATGCCTCCCGCGCCTGCAGTCCACCGCTTTGTTCCCCAGTCCAGGGCTTTATTCCCCGGTCCACGACTTAATTCCCCGTAGGCAGCACCGCGAAGCCCGGGAATACCCTCTGACCTCTCCAAAGTCTTCTTGCCTACAGTTCTTGTATGCAAGACAAGGCGTTGCTTGCATGCAAACCTCGACAAGACAAACAGGAGACTCCCATGCCTCGCTTCGCCAAATCGCTTTTCGGTCAGGTGGTCATCGCGCTGGTGCTCGGCGTGCTCGCCGGCCTCTTCGCGCCCGAGTACGCCGTCAAGCTCAAGCCGCTGGGTGACGGCTTCATCAAGCTGATCAAGATGATCATCCCGGTGCTGGTCTTCTGCGTGGTGGTGCACGGCATCTCGGGCGCGGGCGACCTGAAGCGCGTGGGGCGCGTCGGCGTCAAGGCGCTGATCTACTTCGAGGTGCTGACCACCGTCGCGCTGGCCATGGGCCTGGTGCTGGCCTTCGTGTTCCAGCCCGGCACGGGCATGAACGTGGACCCGGCCAAGCTCGATCCGGCCGCCATGAGCGCCTATGCCTCGAACGCCGACAAGCTCACGAGCGGCGGCACGGTCGAGTTCTTGATGAAGCTGATTCCCACCACGGTGGTCAACGCCTTCGCCACCGGCGACGTGCTGCAGGTGCTGCTCTTCGCGGTGCTGTTCGGCTGCGCGCTCACGCTGCTGGGCGATCGTGGCAAGCCGGTGGCGGTGGTGGTGGACGCGCTCTCGCTGGTGCTGTTCAAGATCATGGGGATCATCATCAAGCTGGCGCCGCTCGGCGTGCTGGGCGCCATCGCCTTCACGGTCGGGCAATACGGCATCGGCTCGCTCAAGCAGCTGGGCATGCTGGTCGCCCTCTTCTACGGCGCGGTGCTGGTCTTCGTGTTCGTGGTGCTGGGGCTGGTGATGCGCATGTCGGGCTTCAGCCTCTGGAAGCTGCTGCGCTACCTGCGCGAGGAGCTCGCCATCGTGTTCGCGACCACTTCGTCGGACAGCGTGCTGCCGCAGATCATGGCCAAGCTGCGCCGCATGGGCATTCGCGACTCGACGGTGGGCCTGGTGATCCCGACCGGCTACTCGTTCAACCTCGACGCCTTCTCGATCTACATCACGCTCGCCGCGGTGTTCATCGCGCAGGCCACCAACACGCCGATCTCGATGGCGGACCTGCTGACGATCCTTGCGATCGCGCTCGTCACCTCCAAGGGCGCGCACGGCGTGCCGGGCTCGGCCATCGTGGTGCTGGCCGCCACGCTGCACGCCATTCCGGCGATTCCTGCCATCGGGCTGGTGCTGGTGCTGTCGGTCGACTGGTTCATGGGTATCGCCCGCGCGCTCGGCAACCTGATCGGCAACTGCGTGGCCACCGTGGCCATCGCGGCCTGGGAAGGCGACATCGACCGCGAACGCGCGCATTCGGTGCTCGACGGCACCTACTCGCCGGACGACGAGCCGCTGGCCGAACCCGGGGTCGACATCGGCACCGCAACCGCTTCGACCAGCCACTGAAGACATCCATGGCCACCGACGTCAACCCCACCGCCATCGCAGAACGGGTGGTCGAAGCCATCCTCGCGCAGAAGCTCGCACCGGGCGAGCGGCTCGGCGAGCAGGCCCTGGCCGAGAACTTCGCGGTTAGCCGCACGATGGTGCGCGAGGCGCTCATGCAGTTGCAGGCCCGCGGTTTTGTCGAGGTGCAGTCGCGCCGCGGCTGGTACGTGGTGGAGCCTTCGGCGGAAGAGGCGCGCGATGCGTTCTCGGCACGCCGCATCGTCGAGGCCGGCATCCTGGCCGAGAGCGAAGGCCGGCCGCTGGGCAAGGTGATCCGCAAGCTGCGCGACCACATTGCCGACGAGCAGCGCGCCATCGAAGGCGCCGATGCCGCGACGCGCGCCTTCCTGCTGGCGGACTTCCATGTCTGCCTGGCCGAGCAGATGGGCCACCAGCTGCTGGTCGACGTGCTGCGCGACCTCACGGCGCGCACCACGCTGGCCGCCACGCTCTACCAGTCGAAGCACGAGGCGGGACAGTCGTGCACCGAGCATGGCGCCATCGTTGCCGCCCTCGAAGCCGGCGACACGGCCCAGGCGCGCCGTCTGATGCTCGAGCACATCGGCAATGTCGAGCGCTCGCTCGAGGTGGAAGCCACTGCCGAGCCCGACGCGCCGAGCCGCCTGCGCGCCACCCTGGCGCCGGTCGCGCTGCCGCGTTTCAGGCGCTGAGGCTGTGCATTAGTGCCGCGGCGCTGCACTGCACAAGGGCGTGCCCGCTGACAGGGTCCTGAGTCCGCGCTCGGCTACAGTCCGAGACACCTATGAACTCACCCCAACTCCAGCGCGGCGTGTTCCTCGCCCTGCTTGCTGCCGTCACCGTCGCCTTCATCTGGGTGCTGCTGCCGTTCTTCGGCGCAGTGCTCTGGGGGGTGGCGCTGGCAATCCTGTTCACGCCGCTCTACAAGTGGCTGCTGAAGAAAATGCCCGGCAAGCGCAACGCGGCCGCGCTTTCGACGCTGGCCATCTGCCTGTTCATCGTGATCCTTCCGCTCGCCATGGTGGGCGTGTCGCTGGTGCAGGAGATCGCGCTGGTCACGCAGAACATCCGTTCGGGGCAGATCAACTTCGCGGCCTACTTCCAGCAGATCCTGGACGCCGCGCCCCAGTGGCTGCTGAACCTGGTCGAGCGCTTCAACCTCGGCGACATGGCAGCCTGGCAGGCCCGCATCTCCGCTGCCGCCGGGCAGGCCAGCCAGATCATCGCGAGCCAGGCCCTCACCATCGGCCAGAACACCTTCGACTTCATCGTCAGCTTCTTCGTGATGCTGTACCTGCTGTACTTCCTGGTGCGCGACGGCTCGACGCTGTCGAAGACGATGCGCGACGCCGTGCCGCTCGCCAAGCCGCACACGCACTACCTGCTCAACAAGTTCACCACCGTGATCCGCGCCACCGTGAAGGGCAACGTGGCCGTGGCCATCGCGCAGGGCACCATCGGCGGGGTGGCCTTCTGGTTCCTCGGCGTGCAGGGTGCGCTGCTGTGGGCAGTGCTGATGGCCTTCCTGTCGCTGCTGCCCGCGGTGGGCGCGGCACTGATCTGGGGGCCGGTCGCCATCTACTTCCTCGCGACCGGGCACTTCTGGCAGGGCGGCGTGCTGATCTTCGTGGGCGTGTTCGTGATCGGCCTGGTCGACAACATCCTGCGCCCGGTGCTGGTGGGCAAGGACACGCAGATGCCCGACTACATCGTGCTGATGTCGACCATCGGCGGCATGGCGATCTTCGGCATCAACGGCTTCGTGATCGGGCCGGTGATCGCGGCGCTCTTCATGGCCGCGTGGAGCCTGTTCGCCGACTCGGGGCATGTGGGCAATGGGCACGAGCCGGCCGAAGCCGGCGAAGACAAGAAGACGGGCTGACCCCCGCTGCGTGCATTTCGCGCACGCATTCCTGCATTTCGTCGCATGGCGCTGGGCACCGCGAGGCGCCTGCGGGATCGTCGGGGCCTCCAACCTGCAACGAGGCCTCTCATGCAACCTTCCGCTTCCCTGTTCCTGTTCTCCCGCCCGGCCGTGCGCGCCCTGTGCGCCGCCGCCCTCCTCGCGCCGCTGGGCGCCCTGGCCGCCGACCTGAGCTTGAGCTTCGCCGACGGCCCCGCCGCCGACGCCACGCTGTACGTCGCGCTGTACGACAGCGCCGCCGGCTTCACGGGCAGCCAGTCGCTGGCCGCGCAGACGGTGCCGATGCGCGCCGGCACGGCGCGGCTGGTCTTCCCGGGCCTGGCGCCAGGGCGCTACGCCGTGCGGGCGTTTGCGGACGAGAACGGCAACGGCAAGCTCGACACCAACCTCCTGGGCATGCCGACCGAGCGCTACGGCTTCTCGAACGACGCCAAGGGCAACCGCGGGGCGCCCGATTTCGAGGCCGCCGCGATCGGCGTCGACGCCGACCTGCAAACCGTCATCCACCTGCGCTGAGGCTGCCATGGAACGACGCGAACTCCTTCGCCTGCTGGCCTCGGCCGGTGCGCTGCCCCTTCTTGCGCCCCTGGCGCGCGCCGCCGGTACCGACAGCTGGCAGGCCGACTTCGAGGCCGCCGGCACGCCCTGGAAGATCGGCTTCGCCACGCCGCCGGACGACCTGCCGCTGACCCGCGCCGCGGTGCGCGGGCGCTTCCCCGATGCCGTCGCCGGCACGCTGTTCCGCATCGGTCCGGCGGGCCACGACCTGGGCGGCGAGCGCTACCACCACTGGTTCGACGGCGACGGCATGGTGCATCGCTTCGTGATCGACGGTGCCGACGTGCGCCACCAGGGCCGCTACGTCGCCACGCCCAAGCGCGTGGCCGAGGTGCGGGCCGGCCGCCGCCTGATGGAAGCCTTCGGCACGATGCCGCCGGGCGTCGAGCCGCCGGCCTCGGCCGACAGCATCAATGTCGCCAACACCAGCGTGCTGCCGATGCAGGGCGAGGTGCTGGCGCTGTGGGAGGGCGGCTCGGCCACGCGCATCGACGCGCGCACGCTGGACACGCTGGGCCTGAAGACCTGGCGCGCCGACCTCGCGGGCATGCCCTTTTCGGCCCACCCCAAGGTGGACCCGGACGGCACCGTCTGGAACTTCGGCGTCAGCAACGGGCAGAGCCTGCTGGCGCTGTACGAGATCGGGCCCGACGGCGCACTGCGCCGCGCGGCCGTGCTGCCGGTGGCCGACTTGCCGATGGTTCACGACTTCGCGGTGACCGAGCGGCACCTGGTGTTCCTGATGCCGCCGCTGGTCTACGACGGCAAGCGCAAGGAGGCCGGTGCAAGCTTTCTCGATGCCCATGTCTGGCGGCCCGAACTGGGCATGCGCGCGCTGGTCGTCGACAAGCGCAACTGGGACAAGCGCCAGGTGCTCGCGCTGCCGGCCGGCTTCCTGTTCCATGTGGGCAACGCCTGGGAAGAAGACACGCCGCGCGGCACGCTGATCCACATCGACTACGTGCGCTCGGAGAACGCCGACTCGGTGTTCACGACCAACCGCGAGGTGATGCGCGGGCGCCGCGTGAAGAACACCTCGCCGCACCTGACGGTTGCCACGCTGAACCTCGGCACCGGCCGGGCCACCCAGACCGCGCTGGCGCAGGACGCCGAGTTCCCGCGCATCGATCCGCGCCGCGTCGGCCTGCGCCACCGCCACGTGGTCCACGCGACGCAGAGCAGGGCCGCACTGCCGGGGTTCGGCGCCGTCGCGCGCACCGATGTCGAAACCGGCCGCAGCCAGCGCTTCGGCTACGGGCCGGAGGCGGTGGTGGAAGAGCACGTCTTCGTGCCGGACGGCTCGCGCCCGGGCTGGGTGCTCGGCACGGTGCTCGACTTCGGGCGGCAGAAGACGGTGCTGTCGTGCTTCGCGGCAGATCACCTGGCAGCGGGGCCGGTGGCGCAGGCCACGCTGCCTTATGCGCTGCCGCTGGGTCTGCACGGCGCCTTCGTTCGGGCCTGAAGAGAAAAAAGAGAGCGAAGGCAGGCCTGCCGCTCAGGCGCTCCACCAGCCTTCGTCGAAGCGCCCCTGCAGGAAGGCCACGAAGCTCGACACCTTGCTCGGCACCAGCTTGGGCGAGGGAAAGACGGCGTGGATCTCCTGCTCGGGCAGCGCATGGTCGCCGAGCACCGCGAGCACCTTGCCCGAGGCCAGCGATTCGCTCGCGACGTAGCGCGGCATCAGCGCAATGCCGAGCCCGTCGCGCGCCGCCGCCAGCACGGCCGAGAGGTTGTTCGAGCGGAAGCGCCCCGAGACCGGCACCGTCACCGGCTCGCCCTTGGGCGTGTGCATGCGCCAGAACTCGTCGCCCACCACGCTGCTGTAGATCAGCGCGACATGCGCGCTCAGGTCCTGCGCGCGTTTGGGCGTGCCGTGCTTCTTCAGGTAGCCCGGGGCGGCGACCATGACCCACGGATTAGCGCCCAGGTAGCGCGCGCCCAACGATGAATCGGCCAGCTTGCCCATGCGGATCGCCACGTCGACGCCCTGCGCGATGAGGTCCACGTAACGGTCCTCGAAGCTCAGGTCGAGCTGCACCTGCGGATTCCGCTGCATGTACTCCAGCGCGAGCGGCACCACCACGCGGCGGCCGAAGGCCACCGAGGTGCCGATGCGCAGCAGCCCCTGCGCCTGGTTCTGCCGCAGTTGCACCACGCTGTCGGCCTCCTCGGCATCGCGCACGATGGTCTTGCACTTCTCGTAGTACAGCGCGCCGGGCTCGGTCAGGCTCACGCCGCGCGTGTTGCGGTTGAGCAGCCGCACCTTCAGCCGCGCCTCGGTGGCCGCGATCTGCTTGGTCACGGTGGGTTGCGTGGTGTTGAACTCGCGCGCCGCCTTCGAGAAGCTGCCGGTCTCGACCACGCGCACGAACATCTCCATTGCCAACAGTCTGTCCATGGGCCGATGGTAGTCACTTATTCCGCCATGGAATAGGTTTTATGGCCTGCAGCCGTCTTCTTCGAATGGCCCCCGCTTCCTACAGTGGACGTCACTTAACGGAGACAGTCCCATGGCAAAAATGAAAGCAGTCCAGGCCGCCGTGCTGGTGATGGAAAAGGAAGGCGTGACGCAGGCCTTCGGCGTGCCCGGTGCCGCCATCAACCCCATGTATTCCGCGCTGCGCCAGCGCGGCACCATCTCGCACATCCTCGCGCGCCACGTCGAGGGCGCCTCGCACATGGCCGAGGGCTACACCCGTGCCGTGGCCGGCAACATCGGCGTGTGCATCGGCACCTCGGGGCCCGCGGGCACCGACATGATCACGGGCCTCTACTCGGCATGGGCCGATTCGATCCCGATCCTCTGCATCACCGGCCAGGCGCCGCGCGCACGGCTCTACAAGGAAGACTTCCAGGCGGTCGACATCGAGTCGATCTCCAAGCCGGTCACCAAGTGGTCGGTCACGGTGCGCGAGCCCGGCCAGGTACCGCAAGTCTTCCAGCAGGCCTTCCACCTGATGCGCTCGGGCCGCCCGGGCCCGGTGCTGGTCGACCTGCCCTTCGACGTGCAGATGGCCGAGATCGAATTCGACATCGACAGCTACGAGCCCCTCACCCCCTACAAGCCGGCCGCCACGCGCGCCCAGATCGAGAAGGCCATCGGCATGCTCAACGCGGCCGAGCGCCCGCTGATCGTGGCCGGCGGCGGCGTCATCAACGCCGATGCCTCCGACCTGCTCGTGCGCTTTGCCGAAGCCACCGGCGTGCCGGTGATCCCCACGCTGATGGGCTGGGGCGCGATCCCCGACGACCATCCGCTGATGGCCGGCATGTGCGGCCTGCAGACCAGCCACCGCTACGGCAACGCGACGATGCTGGCCTCGGACTTCGTGCTCGGCATCGGCAACCGCTGGGCCAACCGCCACACCGGCTCGGTCGAGGTCTACACCAAGGGCCGCACCTTCGTGCACGTGGACATCGAGCCCACGCAGATCGGCCGTGTCTTCACGCCCGACTTCGGCATCGTGTCGGACGCCAAGGCCGCGCTCGAGCAGTTCGTCGCCGTGGCCGAGGAAATGAAGGCCGCCGGCAAGCTGCCCGACCGCCGCAAGTGGGCCAAGTCGTGCGTCGAGCGCAAGAAGACCATGCTGCGCAAGACCAACTTCGCGGATGTTCCGATGAAGCCGCAGCGTGTGTACCAGTGCATGAACAACAACTTCAGCAACGACACCTGCTACGTGAGCACCATCGGGCTCTCGCAGATCGCGGCCGCGCAGTTCCTGCACGTCTACAACCCGCGCCACTGGATCAACTGCGGCCAGGCCGGCCCGCTGGGCTGGACCATCCCGGCCGCGCTGGGCGTGCGCGCCGCCGACCCGACGCGCAAGATCGTCGCGCTCTCGGGCGACTACGACTTCCAGTTCATGATCGAGGAGCTCGCGGTCGGTGCGCAGTTCAAGCTGCCGTACATCCACATCGTGGTCAACAACTCCTACCTCGGCCTGATCCGCCAGGCGCAGCGCGGCTTCGAGATGGACTACTGCGTGCAGCTCGCGTTCGACAACATCAACGCGGGCCCCGACGCCGGCATCGAGAGCAGCTACGGCGTGGACCACCTGAAGGTCGTCGAAGGCCTGGGCTGCAAGGCGATCCGGGTGAACAAGCAGGAAGAGATCGCGCCGGCCATCCGCCAGGCCGAGGCCCTGATGGCCGAGTTCAGTGTGCCGGTGGTGATCGAGGTGATGCTCGAACGCGTGACCAACATCGCGATGGGCACCGAGATCGACAACATCACCGAGTTCGAACCCCTGGCCGAGAACGCCGCCGATGCACCCACCGCCGTCGCGGCCGAGATGCTGGACTGAGCGAGGAGACACACATGCCCAAATTTGCAGCCAACCTCACGATGCTCTTCACCGAGCTGCCGTTCATGCAACGCTTCGAAGCCGCCGCCAAGGCGGGCTTCAAGGCCGTCGAGTACCTCTTTCCGTATGCGTACGACAAGAAGGAGCTGACGGCCGCCCTGCGCACCAACGGCCTGCAGCAAGTGCTGCACAACCTGCCGGCCGGCGACTGGGACAAGGGCGAGCGCGGCATCGCCTGCCTCCCGGACCGCACGGGCGAGCTCGCCGAAGGCATCGCGATGGCCATCGACTACGCGACCGCGCTCGGCTGCCCGCAGGTCAACTGCCTGATCGGCAAGGTGCCGGCGGATGCCGACATCAACGTCGTCAACCGCACGGTGCTGGACAACCTGCGCCTCGCCGCGCGCGAACTCGAAGCCGCGGGCATCCGCCTGCTGATCGAGCCGATCAACAGCTTCGACATCCCGGGCTTCTTCCTCACCCGCACCGACAAGGCGCTGGCGCTGATCGAAGCGGTGGGTTCGCCCAACCTGCGGGTGCAGTACGACATCTACCACGCGCAGCGAATGGAAGGCGAGCTCGGCAACACGCTCACCAAGCACCTCTCGCAGATCGGCCACATCCAGCTGGCCGACAACCCGGGCCGCGGCGAGCCGGGCACGGGCGAGATCAACTACCCGTGGCTCTTCCAGCACATCGATTCGATCGGCTACGACGGCTGGATCGGCTGCGAATACAAGCCCCGCGCGACAACCATCGAAGGCCTCGGCTGGCGCCAGGCCCTGACCCGGCAACAGTGAACCCCAACGGAAGCAGAGACATGTCAGCAACGCAACAGAAAATCGGATTCATCGGCCTCGGCATCATGGGCGCGCCCATGGCGGGGCACCTGCTCGACGCGGGCCACCAGCTCTTCGTCAACACGCAGGGCAACACGCCCGAGCCCTTTATCTCGAAGGCCACGATCTGCGCCTCGGCGGCCGAGGTGGCACGCCAGGCCGACATCATCTTCATCATGGTGCCCGACACGCCCGACGTGGAGAAGGTGCTGTTCGGCGAGCCGGGCACGCACGGCGTGGCCGAAGGCCTGAAGGACTCGCGCGGCAAGATCGTGGTGGACTGCAGCTCCATCGATCCGATCGCCACCAAGGGCTTCGCCAAGCGCATCCTCGCGCTGGGCTGCGGCTACATCGATGCGCCGGTCTCGGGCGGCGAAGTCGGCGCCAAGGCCGCGAGCCTCACGATCATGTGCGGCGGCGACGAAGGCACCTTCGAGCGCGTGAAGCCGCTGCTCGACAAGATGGGCAAGAACGTGACGCTGGTCGGCGCCGTGGGCGACGGCCAGGTCTGCAAGGTGGCCAACCAGATCATCGTGGCGCTGAACATCGCGGCGGTGGGCGAGGCGCTGCTGTTCGCCTCCAAGGCCGGCGCCGACCCTGCCAAGGTGCGCCAGGCACTGATGGGCGGCTTCGCGAGCTCGCGCATCCTCGAAGTGCACGGCGAACGGATGATCAAGCGCACCTTCGCGCCGGGCTTCCGCATCGCGCTGCACCAGAAGGACCTGAACCTTGCGCTGCAGAGTGCGCGTTCGCTGGGTGTGGCGCTGCCACAGACGGCGGGCGCTGCGCAGCTGATGAACGCCTGTGCGGCGCTGGGCTACGGCCAGCAGGACCACTCGGCACTGGTGCGCGCGCTCGAAGCGCTCGCCCAGCACACCGTGACCCCGGACTGAGCCTCCGGCTCAGGTCTTTGCAGTCTCGAGGGACTCTTTGAGATTGCGCCGGCGCCATGCCCAGGTCTTGACGGCCTGCGGCAGGATGCCGATGCACGACACGTAGTACGTCACCTTGAAGCCCCAGAAGCGCGGGCCGATGGGGGTGTCGCGGAACAGGTCGCCGGCCAGGATCGACAGCATCGCCTCCTGCATCCGCCACACGTTGCGCGGGTTCATGAACAGCCGGCGGATCGCCGGCGAGGTGATGCGGTAGATGAACCACGAGAACATCTTCGGTCCGTGCTTCATCACCTTGTCGTAGCGGCGGAAGGCCTTCGCGGCCTCCCTCGCCTCGCCCTTGAGCCAGTGGTCGGCCGCGGTCGCGGCCTCGAAGCCGCTGTTCATCGCCAGGTAGACGCCCGAGGAGAACATCGGGTCGACGAAGGCGTAGGCGTCGCCCACCATCATGAAGCGGTCGCCGCGGCAGAACTTCGAGTCGTAGGCGTAGTTGCCGGTGGAGGTGGCGCCCTCCATCAGCGTGGCATTCTTCAGGCGTTCCGCCAGCTTGGGCGCGAGCGCAATGGTTTCCATCAGGAACTCTTCGAGCGTGCCCTTGCGGCGCTTGAAGTAGGCGGGCGAGGCCACCGCGCCGACGCTCACGGTGCCGTCCTTCAGCGGGATGTACCAGAACCAGCCGTGGTCGAACCAGAACAGCGTGATGTTGCCCTCGAAGCGGCCCGGCCGGCGCTCGGCATTGGCGAAGTGGCCGTAGAGCGCAGCGCTCGCATGCTTGCGGTTGCGCTGCTTGACGTCGAACTGGTTCGACAGCAGCGTGTCGCGCCCGCTCGCGTCGATCACGAAGCGCGGGCGCCAGTGGGTCTCGGTGCCGTCGTCGGCCTTGACCTTCACCAGCGGGCGGTTGTCGGGGCTGCCCTTGCCTGCATCCATGTCGACGCCGGTGACGCGCTGTCCCTCGAAAGTGCGCGCGCCGCGATGGCCGGCGTGGCGGAACAGCAGTTCATCGAATTCCGAGCGGCGCACATGCACGGCGTACGGAAAGCTCTTGTCCATCGCCTCGCCGAAGTGGAAGTGGCTGCTGTGGTCGTGCCAGGGCGAGACGAACTCGGCGCCGTGCTTGCGGATGCCGATGGCCTCGACCTCGGTGCGCACGCCCAGCCGGTCGAACAGCGGCATGTTCATCGGCAGCAGCGATTCGCCGATGTGGAAGCGCGGGTGCTGCGCCTTCTCGATCAGCACCACGTCGTGGCCCTTGTCGGCGAGCAGCGCGGCCACGGTGGAGCCCGAGGGGCCGCCGCCGATGACCACGACGTCCGGGTCGTTGCTGGTGAAAGGTCCGGGTGTCATGCGCTGCCCCTCCGAGTCGTTTTGTCTTTGTGTTGACGATGGCTTGCCGCGCGGTTCGCGCGCGGCATGGCGTTTACCCCAGTTAACCTCGGGTAACAGTGTTGGAGTTTAGCGAGTCGGCCGGCCGCCCCCTTCGGGCGGAAGATGCGGCTGTTGTCGTTCCCACCAAGAGAAGAGGTTTCGCTTTTGCGGTAGCCTCATTGCCCGTCAGAAACAAGGAGATTTTTCATGGCTGCACCCCTCTCTCCCGCAGAAGAAGCACTTCGCGAAGCAGCGCGCGAGTACCACCGTTCGCCCGTCAAGGGCAAGATCTCGATCACCCCGACCAAGCCCCTGCTGAACCAGCGCGACCTGTCGCTGGCCTATTCGCCGGGCGTGGCCTATCCCTGCCTCGACATCGCGGCCGACCCGTCGCTCGCGGTGGAGTTCACCGCCCGCGGCAACCTCGTGGGCGTGGTCACCAACGGCACCGCGGTGCTGGGCCTGGGCAACATCGGCCCGCTGGCCGCCAAGCCGGTGATGGAAGGCAAGGGCTGCCTCTTCAAGAAATTCGCCGGCATCGACGTGTTCGACATCGAGCTGGCCGAGAACGACCCCGACAAGCTGGTCGACATCATCGCGGCGCTCGAGCCCACGCTGGGCGGCATCAACCTCGAGGACATCAAGGCGCCCGAGTGCTTCTACATCGAGAAGAAGCTGCGCGAGCGCATGAACATCCCGGTGTTCCATGACGACCAGCACGGCACGGCCATCATCTCGGCCGCGGCACTGCTCAACGGCCTCGAGCTCGTGGGCAAGAAGATCGAGGACGTGAAAATCGCCGTCTCCGGCGCCGGCGCGGCCGCCATCGCCTGCCTCGACGTGATGGTCGGCCTGGGCGCCAGGCCCGCCAACATCTACGCCTGCGACTCCAAGGGCCTGATCTACATGGGCCGCGCGGGCGGCTTCGACGAATCCAAGGCACGCTACGCCCAGAAAGACACCGGCGCCCGCACCCTGGCCGACGTGGTGAAGGACGCCGATGTGTTCCTCGGCTGCTCGGCGCCCGGCGTGATGACGGCCGAGATGGTCAAGACCATGGGCACGCAGCCGATCATCCTGGCGCTGGCCAACCCCGAGCCCGAGATCCGCCCCGAACTGGCCAAGGCCGTGCGGCCCGACTGCATCATCGCCACCGGCCGCTCGGACTACCCGAACCAGGTCAACAACGTGCTGTGCTTCCCGTACATCTTCCGCGGTGCGCTCGATTGCGGCGCGAGCAAGATCACGGAAGAAATGAAGCTGGCCTGCGTGCGCGAGATCGCCGATCTCACCAAGGCCGACATCAGCGAAGAGGTGGCCACCGCCTACGCCGGCCAGGAACTGGCCTTCGGCCCCGACTACATCATTCCCAAGCCCTTCGATTCGCGCCTGATCCTGCGCATCGCGCCGGCCGTGGCCAAGGCGGCCGCCGCCTCGGGCGTGGCCTCGCGCCCGATCGAGGACATGGAGGCCTACCGCCAGCACCTGACGCGCTTCGTCTACCAGACCGGCATGTTCATGCGCCCGGTGTTCACCGCCGCCAAGCTGGCCACCGCCAAGCGCGTGGCCTACGCCGAGGGCGAGGACGAGCGCGTGCTGCGTGCCGCGCAACTGGCCGTCGACGAAGGCCTGGCCCAGCCGATCCTGGTCGGCCGCCCCGCCGTGATCGAGGCCCGCATCAAGAAGGCCGGCCTGCACATCCGCATCGGCACCGACGTGGAAATCGTCAACCCCGAGGACGATCCGCGCTTCCGCATCTACTGGGAGAGCTTCCACAAGCTCATGGGCCGCCGCGGCGTGACGCCCGAAGCCGCCAAGACCATGGTGCGCCGCTCCAACACCACCATCGCGGCGCTGATGCTGCACCTGGGCGACGCCGACGCGATGATCTGCGGGCTGGTCGGCCGCTTCGACGTGCACCTGGAGCACATCCGCAACCTGATCGGCCTGAAGCGCGGCGCGCCGGGCTTTGCGACGCTCAATGCGCTGACGCTGGAAAAGCGCACGGTGTTCATCACCGACACCAACGTCAACGAAGACCCGAGCGCCGAGATGCTGGCGAGCATCGCGCAGATGGCTGCGGAGGAAGTGCGCCGCTTCGGCCTGCCGCCCAAGGTGGCCTTCCTCTCGCACTCGAACTACGGCACCTCGAGCCGCGGCTCGGCACGCAAGATGCGCCTGGCGCGCGACCTGTTCGCGCAGATGGCGCCCGACATCGAGTGCGACGGCGAGATGCACGGCGACGCGGCCCTCTCCGAAGAGGTGCGCCGCACCGCCCTGCCCGACAGCACGCTCACCGGCGAAGCCAACCTGCTGGTGTGCCCGAACCTCGACTCGGCGCACATCCTCTACAACGTGCTGAAGATGACCGGTGCCAACGGCATCACGGTCGGGCCGATCCTGCTGGGTGCGGCCGGCTCGGCGCATGTGCTGACGCCCTCGTCGACCGTGCGTCGCGTGGTGAACATGACGGCATTGGCCGTGGCAAATGCGACGACGGCGCTGAAGTAGCCTGCGCCCGGCTTGAATCCCACGCCCCGCTGCGGTGAACGCAGCGGGGCTTTTTTTCGTCCGCCGCATCGGCGGTGCCTGCATGCGCCAGGACGGTGCCGTCATGGCTGCCGGACGCCCTTTCCAGGCACCCCAACCACCATTTCGGCTGGCATGCAATCTGCTAATACCCTGATCGGATATTTCAAATATCTTACTAATATATTTAAATCGAACTCCATTCACCCTGAGGCATCCCCCATGAGCACCCCCCGCTGGCAAGGCATCTTCCCCGCCATCACCACCAAGTTCCACGCCGACGAGAGCATCGACGCCGAGGGCACCGCCCGCCACATCGACTTCCAGATCCGCAACGGCATCCACGGCCTGGTCACCTGCGGCTCGCTCGGCGAAGCCAGCACGCTGACGCTGGAGGAAAAGCTCCAGGTCGCCAAGATCGCCCTGGAGGCCGCCGACGGCCGCATCCCGGTGCTGGCCAATGTGTCGGAGACCAGCACGCGCGAAGCCTTGCGCTACGTGGACGGGGCCAACAAGCTCGGCGTGGCCGGCTTCATGGTGATGCCCTCGGTGATCTACGTGGCCGATGCGCGCGAGGCCATGCTGAATGTGCGCACCATCGCCAATGCCGCCCGGAAGCCCATCATGGTCTACAACAACCCGGTCGCCTACCGGGTGGACCTGAAGCCCGAGCACATGCTGGCGCTGGCGGACTGCGAGTGGATCGCGGCCATCAAGGAGAGCACCGACGACATCCGCCGCATCACGGACCTGCGCAACACGGTGGGCGATCGCTACCAGCTGTTCCTGGGGGTGGACGACCTGGCCTACGAAGGCCTGGCGCTGGGCGCCGACGGCCTGCTGGCCGGTGTGGGCTGCGC
>NZ_JBFUHN010000057.1:0-46382 GCF_056402375.1 Variovorax sp. P4_B10
CCACGCAGGAGCGCACGCAGCTCTTTCCCGAGCTGCCGCCGCTGGCCGATACGCCCGAGCTCAGGGGCTTCGACATCACCTCGTGGAACGGCGTGTTCGCACCGGCCGGCACGCCGCGCGACATCTTGCTGAAGCTCAACAAGGCGCTGTCGGAGATGGCGAATGGCGCCGCGTTCCGCGAGCGCGTGGCGAAGCTGGGTTTCGATGCCTTCGGCAGCACGCCGGAGGAACTCGGGGCGTTCACCGTGTCCGAACTGGCCAAGTGGAAGAAGCTGATCCAGGCCGCAGGCATTCAACCGGAATGAGCGCGCTTTCGAGTTTGTATTTCTCCCTCCCCTCCCGGGGGAGGGCCGGGGTGGGGGCAAGCGGCGCATCCATCGCGCGCCCTGCCTGCCCCCATCCCAACCTTCCCCCGGAAGGGGAAGGAGCAAGGACATGAACACCACGGGACCTCTCGACGGCATCCGCATCCTCGACCTCACCGCCGTGGTGATGGGGCCCTACGCCACGCAGACGCTGGGTGATCTGGGTGCCGACATCATCAAGGTCGAGCCGCCCGGCGGCGACAACCTGCGCGCGGTCGGCCCGATGCGCCACGTCGGCATGGGCGCGATGGCGATGCACCTCAACCGCAACAAGCGCTCGATCGTGCTCGACCTCAAGCAGCCCGAAGGCCTCGAAGCCTGCCTGCGGCTCGCGGCCGGCTCTGACGCACTGATCTACAACACGCGGCCGCAGGCGATGGCGCGGCTCGGGCTCGGCTACGCGGCGGTGGCCGCGGTCAATCCGAAGATCGTCTACCTCGGCGCCTTCGGCTACGGCGAAGAAGGCCCCTATGCCGGCAAGCCTGCCTACGACGACCTGATCCAGGGAGCGGCCGGCGTGGCCTCGCTGTTTGCGCAGCAGAGCGGCGGTGCGCCGCGCTACGCGCCCGTCACGCTGGCCGACCGTGCCGTGGGATTGCAGGCGGCCATCGCCTTGCTCGCCGCCGTGCTGCATGCGCAGCGCACCGGCAAGGGCCAGGCGGTCGAGGTGCCGATGTTCGAGGCGCTCTCGCAGTTCGTGATGGGCGACCACCTCGGTGGCCACAGTTTCGAGCCGCCGCTCGGCCCCACCGGCTACGCGCGCCTGCTTGCGCCGCACCGCAAGCCCTACGCCACGGCCGACGGCCACCTCAGCGTGCTGATCTACAACGACAAGCACTGGCAGGCCTTCTTCGACGTCATCGGCCGTCCCGCGCTGCGCGATTCGGCGATGTTCGGCACGCACACGGCGCGTGCCGCGAACATCGGCGCGGTCTACGCCTTCGTGGCCGAGGTGATGGCCACGCGCAGCAGCGATGCGTGGATGGCTGCGCTGGAGGCAGCCGACATCCCGGTCGCGCGGCTGCACAGCACCGAAACCCTGCTCGACGACCCGCACCTGCGCGCCGTCGATTTCTTCCCCGAGTTCGATCACCCGAGCGAGGGCCGCATCCGCACCCTCGCGCCGGTCGGCCGCTACAGCGCCACGCCCGCTGCCATCCGCCGCCCCGCGCCGCGCATCGGCGAACAGAGCGTCGAGCTGCTGCGCGAAGCAGGCTATGACGACGAAGCGATCGACGCGATGCTCGCGCGCGGCGTCACGCTGCAGCCGCAGCCGAACCCACCGAAGGACGACAGCGAATGAACTACTCCCTCGACGAAGACCAGCGCTCGCTGGTGGCGGCCATCGAACGGCTCTGCGAAGACTTCCCCCCCGACTACTGGCGTGACCACGACGATCGCGCCGTGTTCCCGCACGCGTTCCACCGCGCGGTGGCCGACAGCGGCTGGCTCGGCATCGCGATGCCCGAGGCGCAGGGCGGCGCGGGGCTCGGCATCACCGAGGCGGCGCTGATGATGCGCGCCATCAGCGCCTCGGGCGCGGGCATGTCGGGTGCCTCGTCGGTGCACATGAACATCTTCGGCCTCAACCCGGTGGTGGTGTTCGGCACCGAGGAACAGCGCCAGCGCTTCCTGCCCCCGCTGATTGCAGGCACCGAGAAGGCCTGCTTCGCCGTGACCGAGCCCGACGCGGGGCTCGACACCACCAGCCTCAAGACGCAGGCGGTGCGCCAGCCCAACGGCGGCTACCTGCTGCACGGCCGCAAGATCTGGATCTCGACCGCGCAGGTGGCCGACCGCATGCTGATTCTCACGCGCACCACGCCGATCGACCAGGTGAAGAAGCCGACGCAGGGCCTCACGCTGTTCTACACGGCGCTGGACCGCAGCAAGGTCGAGGTGCGCGAGATCCACAAGCTCGGGCGCGCGGCGGTGGACTCGAACATGCTCTTCATCGACGGCCTCGAAGTGCCGGAAGCGGACCGCATCGGCGAGGAAGGGCGCGGGTTCGAATACATCCTGCACGGGCTCAACCCCGAGCGCATCCTGATCGCGGCCGAGGCCATCGGCATCGGCCGTGCGGCCCTGCGCATCGCCTCGCAGTACGCCCAGGAGCGCGTGGTCTTCGGCCGGCCCATCGGCCAGAACCAGGGCGTGGCGCATCCGCTGGCGCGTGCCTGGGCCAACCTCGAGGCGGCCGACCTGATGGTGTTCAAGGCGGCCACGCTGTACGACGCGGGCGAACCCTGCGGCATCGAGGCCAACGCCGCCAAGTACCTTGCGGCCGAGGCGGCGCACGACGCCTGCCAGAACGCGATCCTCACGCTGGGCGGCATGGGCTACGCGAAGGAATACCATGTCGAGCGCCTGCTGCGCGAGAGCTACATTCCGCGCATCGCGCCGGTCAGTCCGCAGATGATCCTGAACTTCATCGCGGAGAAGGCGCTCGGGCTGCCCAGGTCGTACTGATGTTGCCAATGCCATGAATCCACCCGCCGTCACCCGCCGGCTCGTCGTCCGCGGCCTCGTGCAGGGCGTGAGCTATCGCTGGTCGATGGTGCAGGCCGCACGGCGCCTGGGCGTGCGCGGCTGGGTGCGCAACCGCCGTGACGGCAGCGTGGAGGCGCTTGCGGCCGGCGAGGCCGCAGCGGTCGAGAAACTGATCCGCTGGGCGCGCCAGGGGCCGGACGGCGCGCGCGTGGATGCGGTCGATGTGGCCGATGCGGGCACGGACGGCGTGCCCGACGGCTTCGAGCAGCGCGAAACTGTCTAGCGTTGGCACCATTTGCAACCTCGCAGGCGCGCATTGCTACCTTCCGCGACTTGTGTACCCGGCAGGGCATTTCCATGTGTCGGACAATGGACGACGGTTTTTCATCCTCCCGCGACACAAGAGACATCCCATGAAACTCCCCGCCAAGGTCAAGATCGTCGACGTCGGTCCGCGCGACGGACTGCAGAACGAAAAGCAGCCGGTCTCGGCCGAAATCAAGATCGGCCTCGTGCACCGCCTGCAGGACGCCGGCCTGAAAGAGATCGAAGTCACCAGCTTCGTGTCGCCCAAGTGGGTGCCGCAGATGGCCGACAACGCCGAGGTGATGCACGGCATCACCCGCAAGCCCGGCGTGCGCTACTCGGTGCTCACGCCCAACATGAAGGGCTTCGAGGCAGCCATCGCCGCGCCGCGTGAAGAGTGGCCCGACGAGATCGTGGTGTTCGGCGCCGCGAGCGAGGCCTTCAGCCAGAAGAACATCAACTGCTCGATCGCCGAGAGCATCGAGCGCTTTGCGCCCGTGGTGGCCGCGGCGCGCGAGAAGGGCATCTACGTGCGCGGCGCGATGTCGTGCACCGTGGGCTGCCCTTATGAGGGTGAGATCGCCCCGGCCAAGGTCGCCTACCTCGCGCAACTGATGAAGGGCATCGGCGTGCAGCGCGTGGACGTGGCCGACACCATCGGCGTGGGCACGCCGCGCAAGGTGCAAGGGGCGATGGAGGCCACACTGGCGCACTTCGATGTCGACGCCATCTCCGGCCACTTTCACGACACCTACGGGCAGGCGCTGGTCAACACGCTGGCGGCGCTCGAACTGGGCGTGTGGAACTTCCAGTCGTCCTCGGCCGGCCTCGGTGGCTGCCCCTATGCCAAGGGCGCGACGGGCAATGTGGCCACCGAGGACGTGGTCTACATGCTGCACGGCATGGGCATCGAAACGGGCATCGATCTCGACAAGCTGATCGACGCGGGTGTCTATATCAGCGAGGCGCTGGGGCGCGAGCCGAATTCGCGGGCGTCGAAGGCGATTCGCACGAAACGGGCGGGTTGAAACGATGTGCGGCGCTGAACTCCATTCGCTGCCCGAAGGCGTGCAGCGCGTCTCGCGCGTGCTGCAGGACGCGGGCCACCTCCATTCGCCGCGCATGCTCGACGACGCCTGCCGCACCGCGCAGCAGGCGGCCGATGCGCTCGGCATCCTGGTCGGGCAGATCGCCAAGAGCATCATCTTTCGCCGCAAGAGCGACGATGTGGCGGTGCTGGTCATCACCTCGGGCGACAAGCGGGTCGACGAGAAAAAAGTCGATGCGCTGGTCGGCAAGACCGGCCGCGCCGATGCCGAGTTCGTGAAGGCGCGCACCGGCTTCACCATCGGCGGCGTGTCGCCGGTGGCGCACGCCACGCCGCCCGTGGTGCTGATCGATCGCGAGCTGTTCCGCTTCGAGGAAATCTGGGCCGCGGCGGGCCATCCGCATGCGGTGTTCCAACTCAGGCCGCAAGACCTCGAAACGCTCACCGGGGCACCGGTGGCGGACGTGGTGTGAACTTCGGGGAAGCGGAAGCACTGGCGGAACGTGCCGTCGCCGTGCGCCTCTTGCCGCAGGACGTTCCCTCGCCCTGCACCTCGGTCTGCCGCATGGACCGCCTGAGCGGCTTCTGCGAAGGGTGCCTGCGCACCATCCCCGAGATCGCGGGCTGGAGCAAGATGGAGGACGACGCGCGGCGCAACGTCTGGCGCGCGATAGAGTTGCGGGCACGGGCCGGCATCTGGCGGGCCTCCGGAGACAACGACACATGAAGCACATCGACTTCTATCTCGACTTCATCTCGCCCTATGCGCACCTTGCCTTCGAGCACCTGCCGCAGGCGTTCGAAGGCCTGAGCTACAGCGTGGCCTACAAGCCGGTGCTGCTCGGCGCACTGCTCAAGCAGCATGGCCAGCTCGGCCCGGCCGAGATCCCTTCGAAGCGCAGCTGGACCTACCGCCACGTGCTCTGGCTCGGCCATGCGAACGGCATCCAGATCGAGATGCCGGCCTCGCACCCCTACAACCCCCTCTCGCACCTGCGGCTCGCGCTCTCGACCTCGGACGACGGCAGCATCAGCCGCCTCGTGGCCGAGACCATCTTCCGCCAAGTGTGGCGCGGCGGTGAAGAGGCGGGCGATGCCACGCGCCTTGCCGCGCTCGCCGCGCAACTGAATCCGAAGCGCGAGATCAACAGCGACGAGAACAAGGCCCTGCTCAAGCGCAACACCGACGAAGCACTGGCGCTCGGCGTGTTCGGCACCCCGGCCTATGTGGTGGACGGGCGCCTCTTCTGGGGTTTCGACGGCCTCGCGATGCTGCGCGCCTACCTCGCCGGAGACGCCTGGTTCGACGGGCCGGAATGGACCGGCGCCGACCAGCGTCCTTCCCTGCTGCGAAGCAGCAAAGGCTGAGCAAAGGCCGGATTTCTTACAGGCTGAAACGTACTCCGCGGGTTTCACCTTAATCCGTAAGCGTCGGTTCAGTTTCGCGAAAGGCTCGGGTCAGTCGCGCCCCCAAGAATGCCTCACGGTCCCGAATACCGGGAACGAATGTACGCATACACACAGGAGACGACGCAATGGCCGCCACACTAGATTCACGGGGAGTGCCGCACCCGGCCCCCCGGCCCATGTCCTCGGAGGAGAAGAAAGTCATCTTCGCCTCCTCCCTCGGCACCGTGTTCGAGTGGTACGACTTCTACCTCTACGGTTCGCTGGCCGCGATCATTGCGAAGCAGTTCTTCAGCGGACTGGATGCGGGCGCTGCCTTCATCTTCGCGCTGCTGGCCTTTGCCGCCGGCTTCCTGGTGCGTCCATTCGGCGCCATCGTGTTCGGCCGGCTCGGCGACATGATCGGCCGCAAGTACACCTTCCTGGTCACGATCCTGATCATGGGCCTGTCGACCTTCATCGTCGGCCTGCTGCCCAGCTACGCGACCATCGGCGTCGCGGCGCCGGTGATCCTGATCGCGCTGCGCATGCTGCAGGGCCTCGCGCTCGGCGGCGAGTACGGCGGTGCCGCCACGTACGTGGCCGAGCACTCGCCGCACGGCAAGCGCGGTGCCTACACCTCGTGGATCCAGACCACGGCAACGCTCGGCCTGTTCCTGAGCCTGCTGGTGATCCTGGGCGTGCGCACCTGGCTCGGCGAACAGGCGTTCGGCGAGTGGGGCTGGCGCGTTCCGTTCCTGGTGTCGATCGCACTGCTCGGGGTCTCGGTGTGGATCCGCCTCTCGCTGAGCGAATCGCCCGCCTTCCAGAAGATGAAGGCCGAGGGCAAGACCTCGAAGGCGCCGCTGTCCGAATCCTTCGGTGAGTGGAAGAACCTCAAGATCGTGATCCTGGCGCTGGTCGGCCTCACGGCAGGGCAGGCCGTGGTCTGGTATTCGGGCCAGTTCTATGCGCTCTTCTTCCTGACGCAGCAGCTCAAGGTCGATGCGACCACGGCCAACCTGATGATCGCCGCCGCGCTGCTGCTCGGCACGCCGTTCTTCGTGGTCTTCGGTACGCTGTCCGACAAGATCGGCCGCAAGCCGATCATCATGGCCGGCTGCCTGCTGGCCGTGGTCACCTACTTCCCGGTCTTCAAGATGCTGACCGAAGCCGCCAACCCCGATCTGGCCCGTGCACAAGCCTCGGCCGGCGTCACGGTGACGGCCGACCCGGCGACCTGCTCATTCCAGGGCAACCCGGTGGCCCGCGAGATCGACTTCAGGAGCTCGTGCGACATCGCCAAGCGCTACCTCGTGCAGAACTCGGTGAGCTATGAGAACGTGGCCGGCGCGCCGGGCTCGAAGGCCGTCGTGAAGATCGGCAGCAAGACGGTCGAGGCGCCCATCGGCAACGTCGTGAACAGCAAGTTCGACGAGAACTCCGCCAAGGAAATCGCGACCTTCAAGAAGGGCATGGCCGAAGACCTGAAGGTTGCGGGCTACCCGGCCAAGGCCGACCCTGCGAAGATCAACAAGGTGGTGACGGTGCTGCTGCTGTTCTGGCTGGTGCTGCTGGTGACGATGGTCTACGGCCCGATCGCAGCGATGCTGGTCGAACTGTTCCCCACCCGCATCCGCTACACCTCGATGAGCCTGCCGTACCACATCGGCAACGGCTGGTTCGGCGGCCTGCTGCCGACCACCGCCTTCGCCATCGTGGCCTCCACCGGCAACATGTACAACGGCCTCTGGTACCCGATCATCATCGCGGGCATCACGCTGGTGGTGGGCACGATCTTCATCCGCGAGACGAAGGACGTCGACATCTACGCGAACGACTGACCTTCATCCGCGAACCCGGAGGGCGAAGGCCCTCCGTTCAACAAAGGGGCTTCATGCCGTCCGCATGAGGCCCTTTTTTTGAACCTCAACATCATCAGGAGATAGAACCCATGTGGAAACTCGTCGTCGGCTTCGTCATCTTTGCCGCCATTGCCCTGTACGTGATCTCGAAGGCCGGCGACAAGATCGACATGTCGGGTGAGAAGCACGGTGGCGACACCACGCACGAGCCTGCGCCCGCTGCTGCGCCCAAGTAAAGGGCTGCGCGGCGAGCTACCTTTTAAAGCGGCCTTCGCTGACGATCGAAAGATCGACGTAGTCGATGCCCGTGTGGTCCGTCGGCGAGTAGTTCACGTCGAGCCCGCCGCCCACGTCGTACTGGAAGCTGTTGAGCGTGGCGATGAGCTTGGCGCGCGTGGGCTTCGGGCCCGTGCGGCGCAGCGCCTCCACCATCACCTTGGTGGCGACGAAGCCTTCGAGCAGCGCGGGCGACAGTTCGTTCTGGCCCTTGGCCTTCGCGAGTGCCAGCGCTTCCTTGATCAGCGGATGGCCGAAGGAGCGCTCGTAGGGCAGCACCTGCGTGATGATCACGCCGGCGCTGGCCGAGCCCAGTTCCTTGATGAAGCCCGAGGCCGCGTTGTTCGACAGCGTGATGATCTGCGCCGCCGAGCCCGCGGCCCGCAGCGCCTTCACGCCTTCGGTCACCGCGGTGCCCGAGCCGATCCACAGCACGGCCTGTGCGTTGGCCTTGGTGAGTTGCGGCACGATCGCCGCGTAGTCGGGCTTGCTGCGGTCGGCCAGCGCAACCACCGCCGGCTTCAGGTTCGCCTTCTCGAAGCCCTTGTTGGCCCCCTCCATCGCATCCTTGCCGAAGGCGTCGTCGGCCTGGACCACGGCAATGCGCTGGATGCCGGTGGTCTGCAGGTGCTGCACCGCTTTCTCGGCTTCGCGCTGGTAGGTCGAGCGCACATTGAAGATGTTCTTCTGCAGGGGCTTGTGCAGCACCATCGCGCCGGTCGAAGGGGCGATGAGCGCCACGCCGTGCTTGTCGAGCAGGGGAATCACCGCGATCGTGTTGGGCGTGCCGCGGTTCAGCAGCAGCGCGAGCACCTTCTTGTCCTCGATCAGGACGCGCGTGTTCTCCAGCGAGCGCTTGGCGTCGAGGCCGTCGTCCAGCCGGATCACCTCGATCTGCTCGCCGTTGATGCCGCCCTGGGCGTTGACCTGGTCGATGACCAGCTGCGAACCCAGGATCGTCTCCTTCACGCTGGCCGACACCGGGCCCGAGAGATCGGCCGACTGGCCGATCAGGATCTGGGCCGACGCGCCCGGAACAGCCGCTGCCAGGAGAAGCGCAGCGGCGCAGGACGTGAACATCGTCTTCATCGAGCAAAGCCTTTCCACGAGGCGTGCGCCCCTGTCAGAAGATGTGTAATGTGTTGCTACAAGTGACATTTGCCTGCTCGTGGAAACCCTGTCAAACCATTGTTTCCAGAATGCCGAAAGCCCCGGCCCGCCGGTGCTCGGCGGGCCGGGGCTGCGGGTTGACGGAGGGAGAGGGGCTGCGATCAGCGCTTGAAGCGCCCGTCGCTGATGATCGAGAGGTCCGCGAAGTCGATGCCGCTGTGGTCCTGCGGCGAATAGCTCACTTCGAGCCCGCCGCCGAGGTCGTAGCCCTTGAGGCTTTCGAGCGCCGCGAGCAGCTTGGCGCGCGTGGGCTTGGGTCCGGCACGGCGCAGCGCCTCGACCAGCACCTTGGCCGCGGCGAAGCCCTCGAGCGCGGCCGGCGAGAGCTCGGCCTGGCCCTTGGCCTTCGCGAGCGCGAGGGCTTCCTTCACCATCGGCTGCCCGAGCGAGCGCTCGTTCGGGAACACCTGCGTGACGATCACGCCGCTGCTCGCGCCGCCGAGCTGCTTGATGAACCCCGACGAAGCGTTGTTCGACAGCGTGACCACCTGCGCCGCCGAGCCTGCCGCGCGCAGCGCCTTGATGCCGTCGACCACCGCAACGCCCGAGCCGATCCACAGCACGGCCTGCGCGTTGGCGTCCTTGATGGCCGGCACGATGGTCGCGTAGTCGGGCTTGTCGCGGTCGGCCGGCACGGTCACCGTGGGCGTGGCCTTGCCCTTGGCGAAGCCGGTCATGGCGCCTTCGAGCGCGTCTTTTCCGAACGAATCGGTCACGTAGACCACGGCGATGCGCGTGAGGCCGATGGTGAGCAGGTGCTGCACCGCCTTCTCGGCCTCGCGCTGGTAGGTGGCGCGCACGTTGAACACATGCTTCTGCAGCGGCTTGTGCAGCACCATGGCGCCGGTGGAGGGGCCGATCAGCGCCACGTCGTTCTTGTCGAGCCAGGGGATGATGGCCTGCGAGTGCGGCGTGCCGCGGCTCATGAAGAGCGCCAGCACCTTTTTCTCCTCGATCAGCACGCGGGCGTTCTCGCTGGCGCGCTTGACGTCGAAGGCGTCGTCCATGCGCAGCACCTCGATCTTCTCGCCGTGGATGCCGCCCTGGGCGTTGGCCGCGTCGATCACCAGCTGCGCGCCGGCGATGGTCTCGTTCACGCCGGCGGCCACCGAGCCGGTCATGCCGGTCGTCTGCCCGATGAGGATCTGGGCCGAGGCGCCCATGCTGGCCAGTGCCAGCAGGGCAGCGGTGCAAAACGTGCGCGTCTTCGTCATGGGAGCCTTTCGGGCGGGTCGGGAAAAGAATGAAAACAAATGTGGTATTTGTTTCTAAAAGTGTCTTGAATTGAATCCGTACAAACCCCTGCGCGGGCGCAGACCATGTGACGCAGTGCACGAATACGTCACGGGCCACTCCCTAGAATGTTTGCCCCACCCCCCAAGGCACTCATGACACAGGGCTCCATCCGGATTCGCGGCGCGCGCCAGCACAACCTCCAGAACCTCGACCTCGACATCCGCACAGGCGAGATGACCGTGGTCACCGGGCCCAGCGGCTCGGGCAAATCGAGCCTCGTGTTCGACACCCTCTATGCCGAAGGCCAGCGGCGCTATGTGGAGACCTTCTCCGCCTATGCGCGCCAGTTCCTGGACCGCATGGACAAGCCGGCCGTCGACAAGGTCGAGGGCGTGCCCCCCGCCATCGCCATCGACCAGACCAACCCGGTGCGCTCCTCGCGCTCCACGGTCGGCACGATGACCGAGCTGAACGACCACCTGAAGCTGCTCTATGCGCGCGCGGCCCAGCTGTTCGACCGCGAAACCGCGCTGCCGGTGCGCCACGATTCGCCCGACAGCATCTATGCGCAGATCGCGGGGCGGGCGGCTGCAGCGGGCGATCCGCGGCTGGTCGTTACTTTCCCGGTCGAGCTGCCTGCGGGCACGCCGGCGGAAGAGGTGACGCAGTGGCTGTCGGCCAGCGGCTTCACACGCGTCCAATCGGAGCGCGAGGTGGCCACGCCCACCGGGCCGCGCAAGGTGCTCGACGTGGTGGCCGACCGCTTCCGGGTATCGGGCGCCGAGCGTTCGCGCGTGGTCGAGGCCATCGAGGTCGCGCTCAAGCGCGGCAGCGGGCGCGTCACGGTGCATGCGCTGGCGGCCGACGAAGCTACGCCGCCCGACGTGTGGAAGTTCTCGACCGGACTGCACTGCCCCGAGAGCGACATCCGCTACACCGACCCGATCCCGTCGATGTTCTCGTTCAACTCGGCCGTCGGTGCCTGCGAAACCTGCCGCGGCTTCGGCCGCGTGATCGGCGTCGACCTGGGCCTCGTGATTCCGAACGACAAGCTCACGCTGCGCGCCGGCGCGATCAAGACCATCCAGACACCCGCCTGGAAGGAAGCGCAGGACGATCTCATGCGCCACGCCGAGGCGGCCGGCATTCCGCGCGACACGCCCTGGAACAAGCTCACCGACGAGCAGAAGCACTGGGTGATCGAGGGCACGCCCAACTACAAGGACGGCAACTGGAACAAGCAGTGGTATGGCGTGCGCCGCTTCTTCGGCTACCTGGAGAGCAAGGCCTACAAGATGCACATCCGCGTGCTCTTGTCCAAATACCGCAGCTACACGCCGTGCCCCGTCTGCAGCGGCGCGCGGCTCAAGCTCGACAGCCTGCTGTGGCGCATCGGCAGCAAGGAAGATGCCGATGCGGTGCTCGAGCCCGCCAAGCGCTTCATGCCGACCGGCGCCAAGTGGACGCGCGCACAGCTTGAAGCGCTGCCCGGCCTGTGCCTGCATGACCTGATGCTGCTGCCCATCGAGCGGCTGCGCCGCTTCTTCGACCGCGTCGAGCGCCACGGCAACGGCAACACCACGAGCGAAGGCGAGGCGCAGGCGCTGAAGCTGCTGTTCGAGGAAATCACCACCCGCCTGCGCTACCTGCACGACGTCGGCATCGGCTATCTCACGCTCGACCGTCAGAGCCGCACGCTCTCGGGCGGCGAGGTGCAGCGCATCAACCTCACGACGGCGCTGGGCACCTCGCTGGTCAACACGCTGTTCGTGCTCGACGAGCCCAGCATCGGCCTGCATCCGCGCGACATGAACCGCATCACCGAGGCCATGCTGCGCCTGCGCGATGCGGGCAACACGCTGGTGGTGGTCGAGCACGACCCGGCCGTGATGCTCGCGGCCGACCGCGTGATCGACATGGGCCCCGGCCCCGGCATCCGCGGCGGGCAGATCGTGTTCGATGGCACCACCGACCAGCTGCGCGACGCCGACACGCTGACCGGCCAGTATCTCGGTGGCCGCAAGAAGATCGGCATGGGCTTCAAGCGGCTCGTGAGCGAGAACACGCATCGGCTCATCCTCGAGGGCGCGCGCGAGCACAACCTGCAGAACGTGACGGTCGAGTTTCCGCTCGCGCGCCTGGTGTGCGTCACCGGCGTCAGCGGCTCGGGCAAGTCCACGCTGATCCAGGACGTGCTGGCGCCGGCGCTCATGCGCCATTTCGGCAAGGCCACGGAAACGCCGGGCGCACACGATCGCATGCTCGGCGCCGATCACCTCGGCGACGTGGTCTTCGTCGACCAGTCGCCCATCGGCAAGACCGCGCGCTCCAACCCCGCGAGCTATGTGGGCGCGTGGGACGCGATCCGCGAGATCTTCGCCACCGCGGCGCTCTCGCGCCAGCGCGGCTACACCGCGAGCAAGTTCAGCTTCAACTCCGGCGACGGGCGCTGCCCGACCTGCGGCGGCTCGGGCTTCGAGCACGTCGAGATGCAGTTCCTGTCGGACGTGTACCTGCGCTGCCCCGATTGCGACGGCAAGCGCTACCGCCCCGAGATCCTCGAAGTGAAGGTCGAGCGCAAGGGCAAGAACTACAACGTGGCCGACGTGCTCGACCTCACGGTGGCCGAAGCGGCCGCGGTGTTCGAGGCCGACCGCGACGTGCTGCGCGTGCTGCAGCCGATCTCCGACGTGGGGCTCGACTACGTCAAGCTCGGCCAGCCGGTGCCCACGCTGAGCGGCGGCGAGGCCCAGCGCCTCAAGCTCGCCGGGTTCCTCGCCGAAGCTGTGAAGAGCGCGACCGCGAGCAAGCAGTCGGTGGCGCGCAAGGGCACGCTGTTCCTGTTCGACGAGCCGACCACCGGCCTGCACTTCGACGACATCGCGCGCCTGATGCGCGCGCTGCGCAAGCTGCTCGACGCCGGCCATTCGCTGATCGTGATCGAGCACAACCTCGACGTGATCCGCGCGAGCGACTGGCTCATCGACCTCGGCCCCGAAGGCGGCGAGGGCGGCGGGCAGGTGGTGGCCGAGGGCACGCCCGAGCAGCTGCGCGAGAACCGCGCCTCGCTCACGGGTGCGGCGCTGGCCGACTACGAGCTGGCCATCGGCCCCGAGGCCTACAAGGTGGCCGAGCGCGCGGCGCGGCGCTACATCGCCAACGCCAAGACGGTGCCCGGCAGCAACGCCATCGAGATCGTCAACGCGCGCGAGCACAACCTGAAGAACCTCAGCGTGGACATTCCGCGCGGCAAGTTCAGCGTGGTCACGGGCGTCAGCGGTTCGGGCAAATCGACGCTGGCCTTCGACATCCTGTTCAACGAAGGGCAGCGGCGCTATCTCGAATCGCTCAACGCCTACGCCCGCAGCATCGTGCAGCCCGCGGGCCGGCCCGAGGTCGATGCGGTCTACGGCATTCCGCCGACGGTGGCGATCGAGCAGCGCCTGTCGCGCGGCGGCCGCAAGAGCACGGTGGGCACCACCACCGAGGTCTGGCACTTCCTGCGCCTCTTGTACGTGAAGCTCGGCATCCAGCACTGCATCCACGACGGCGCGGCCGTTCAGCCGCAGACGCCCGACAGCATCGCGGCGCAGCTGATGCGCAACTTCAAGGGCCAGCACATCGGCCTGCTCGCGCCGCTGGTGAGCAACCGCAAGGGCGTCTACACCGAGCTGGCCGACTGGGCGCGGCCGCGCGGCTTCACCCACCTGCGCGTTGACGGCGACTTCCTGCCGACCACGGGCTTCCCGCGCATCGACCGCTTCAAGGAACACAGCATCGAGCTGCCGGTGGCGAGCCTCGACGTGCTGCCTTCGAAGGAAACCGAGCTGCGCGAGGCGCTGACCAAGGCGCTCGAACACGGCAAGGGCGTGGTGCATGTGCTGAGCCAGCTCGACGGGCTCAGGGCCGCGATGATGGCCGGCGTGTCGGCTGCCGGCATCGGCCGCGTGAACGTGTTCTCCACGCTGCGCGCCTGCCCGGTCTGCAGCACCAGCTATGCCGAGCTCGATCCGCGCCTGTTCAGCTACAACAGCAAGCACGGCTGGTGCCCCGACTGCGTGGGCACCGGCGTCAAGCTCAGCAAGGACCAGCGCAAGGTCTTCGACGATTCCATCCGCGACGACGACAACAAGGGCCGCGAGCAGACCTTCGCCGAACCCGAGGTGGAAGACCTGGCCGACACCGCCTGCCCGACCTGTTCCGGCACGCGGCTCAACGCCACGGCGCGCGCGGTGGGCTTCGGCGCATCGCTGGCGGACGGCTCGGGCGGCATCGGCATCACCGAGCTCGCGCGCATGAGCGTGACCGAGGTGCGGCAGTGGTTCGAAGGGCTGGCGCTCACGGGCCGCGAAGCCGAGATCGCACGCGACCTGGTGCCCGAGATCAAGAGCCGTCTCGAATTCCTCGAGGAAGTGGGCCTGGGCTACCTCACGCTCGACCGTGGGGCGCCGACCCTGAGCGGCGGCGAGGCCCAGCGCATCCGCCTCGCGGCGCAGCTCGGCAGCAACCTGCAGGGCGTGTGCTATGTGCTCGACGAGCCGACCATCGGCCTGCATGCGCGCGACAACCAGATCCTGCTCGACGCGCTGCACAAGCTCGGCGACAAGGGCAACACGCTGGTGGTGGTGGAGCACGACGAGGACACCATCCGCCGCGCCGACCACATCATCGACATCGGCCCGAGCGCCGGCAAGCGCGGCGGCCGCCTCGTGGCCGAAGGCTCGGTGGCCGACATCCAGGCGGCGAGCGAGTCGCAGACCGGCCGCTACCTGCGCGATGCCATCAAACATCCGCTGCAGGCACGGCGGCTCATTCCCTCGCCTGACCCGAAGGCGGAAAACAGTGGCCAATGGCTCACCGTTCATGGCGCCGACCTGCACAACCTGCAGGACCTGACCGCCACGCTGCCGCTGCATCGCCTGGTGGTGGTGACCGGCGTGAGCGGGTCGGGCAAGTCCACGCTCGCGCGCGACGTGCTGCTGGCCAGCGTGCAGGCCGTCGTGATCCAGCGCATGACCAAGGCCGGCCGCGACGCCGACGCCGCCGGCAAGCGGCCGGCGTGGTCCGGCTGCGATCGCGTCGAGGGCTACGAGACCGTCGATCGCGTGCTCGAAGTCGACCAGACCCCGATCGGCAAGACGCCGCGCAGCTGCCCGGCCACCTACATCGGTTTCTGGGACACGATCCGCAAGCTCTTCGCCGACACGCTCGAAGCCAAGGCGCGCGGCTACGGCCCGGCGCGCTTCAGCTTCAACACCGGCGAAGGCCGCTGCCCGGGCTGCGAGGGCGCGGGCGTGCGCACCATCGAGATGAGCTTCCTGCCCGACGTGAAGGTGCCCTGCGAGGTGTGCCACGGCGCGCGCTTCAACCCCGAGACGCTGGCGGTGAGCTGGCGCGGCAAGAGCATCGGCGACGTGCTGCAGATGGAAGTGGACGAGGCGGTCGAGTTCTTCTCGGCCATGCCCAACATCAGCCATCCGCTGCAACTGCTGAAGGACGTGGGGCTGGGCTACCTCACGCTGGGCCAGCCGTCGCCCACGCTCTCGGGCGGCGAGGCGCAGCGCATCAAGCTGGTGACCGAACTCAGCAAGGTGCGCGACGACATCACCCGCCGCGGCCAGAAGGCGCCGCACACGCTCTACGTGCTCGACGAGCCGACCGTGGGCCTGCACATGGCCGACGTCGAGAAGCTGATCCACGTGCTGCACCGGCTGGTGAACGGCGGCCACAGCGTGATCGTGATCGAGCACGACCTCGACCTGATCGCCGAGGCCGACTGGATCATCGACCTCGGGCCCGAGGGCGGCAATGCCGGCGGGCGCATCGTTGCGGCGGCGCCGCCGGAAGAGGTCGTTCGACTGGGTACCCACACCGGCGTGGCGCTGGCACCGGTGCTGGCACGTTGATGCGCGCGGGCGCACAATGGCTTCAACCCTTGGCGCAGGCGCATCCTGAATCAGCCATGGTGGAGTGAATCGTGTGAAGGGGTGAAGCGCCGTGCCGGGCTACGCAAGGAGCCGTGCCATGACCCGCTTCATCGATGTTCACAGCCTGGTTCGCCTGGTGGATGAAACCGGCATTCCGCAATTCCTCCAGGCCCTGTCCGACGCGCTGCGCGACGATTTCCTGCGCTGGCGCGAGTTCGACAAGAAAGCGCGCGTCGCCAGTCATTCGCACCTTGGCGTGATCGAGCTGATGCCGGTGGCCGACGACGGCGCCTACGCCTTCAAGTACGTCAACGGCCATCCGCACAACACCTCGCTCGGGCTGCCTACCGTCATGGCCTTCGGCGTGCTGGCCGAGGTCGACACGGGGTACCCCGTGCTGCTGTCCGAACTCACGCTCACCACCGCGCTGCGCACCGCCGCCACCTCGGCGATGGCGGCGCAGGCTTTGGCGCGGCCCGGTTCGCGCAGCCTGGCGCTGATCGGCAACGGCTCGCAGAGCGAGTTCCAGGCGCTGGCCTTCCATGCACTGCTCGGCATCGAGGAAGTGCGCGTGTTCGACACCGATCCGCACGCCACCGACAAGCTGGTGCGGCACCTGTCGGCCTGCACCCCGCTCGAGATCGTGCGCGCCCATTCCGTCGCCGAAGCGGTGCGGGGCGCCGACATCGTCACCACCGTCACCGCCCACCAGGGCCACGCGGCGATCCTTACGCCCGGGATGATCGAGCCGGGCATGCACATCAATGCGGTCGGCGGCGATTCGCCGGGCAAGACCGAGCTGCACCCCGACGTGCTGCGCCGTGCGCGCGTGTTCGTCGAATACGAGCCGCAGACCCGCATCGAGGGCGAGATCCAGCAGCTGGCTGCCGACTTCCCGGTGCACGAACTCTGGAGGGTGCTGCTCGGCGAGGTGCCCGGGCGCGAGAGCGCCGGGCAGGTCACGGTGTTCGATTCGGTCGGCTTCGCGCTGGAGGACTACACCGCGCTGCGCTACATCCACCAGCTGGCCATCGAGCGCGGCGTGGGCCAGCAGATCGCGCTGGTGCCCGAGCTCGACGACCCGAAGGATCTGTTCGGACTCACCGCGTCGGGCCGGCGCCGGGCGGTGCTGCGGCGTGCGGCATGATGGGCGGCATCCGCAACGCCGATCCTGTTTTCCTTCATGCGCACCATCTACAACGACCAGCACGCACTGCACCAGGGCAAAGTCGAAATGTTCCGCGGCGAGTTGGTGCCTTGCTTCGAGGTACCCGCCCGCGTCGACCATGTGAAGCATGAGCTGGAGCGCCGTGGCCTCGGTCCGCTGCAGGTGCCCGATGCGTTCGACGATGCGCTGCTGGCGAAGGTGCACGCACCGCGCTACCTGGACTTCATCGCCCATGCCTGGGAAGAGTGGGTGGCGCTGGATCCGGCCAATGCGTCGCGCGACGCATTGCCTTCGTACTGGCCCACGCGCGGCATGCGCACCGATGTGCTGCCGAAGAGCTTTCCGGCGCGCATGGGCCTGTTCTCGTTCGATGCAGGCACGCCGCTGACGGCCGGCAGCTGGGCCGCCGCGCGGCAGGGCGCCGCCTGCGCGTGGACCGCGGCGCAGCGCGTCGTCGGCGGCCAGCGCGCGGCCTTTGCGCTCACGCGGCCGCCGGGCCACCATGCGGGCGCCGATTTCTTCGGCGGCTACTGCTTCGTCAACAACGCCGCGGTGGCTGCGCAGGCGCTGCGCGATGCGGGGGTGGCGCGTGTCGCCGTGCTCGACGTGGACTACCACCATGGCAACGGCACGCAGGCCATCTTCTACGAACGCGGCGACGTGCATTTCGCGAGCCTGCATGGTGATCCGCTCACCGACTATCCGTACTACCTCGGCCACGCCGACGAGCGCGGCGCCGGCGAAGGCGAGGGCTTCAACCACAACCTGCCGCTGCCGCGCGGCACCGATTTCACGGTCTGGCGCGCGGCGCTGAAGACGGCACTCGACGGCATYGCGGCGGCGAAGGCGGGCGCGCTGGTGGTCTCGCTCGGCGTCGACACCTTCGAGGGCGATCCGATCTCGGGCTTCACGCTGAAGAGCGCCGACTACCTGCGCATGGGCGAAGACCTGGCGCGCGCCGGGTTGCCGACGGTGTTCGTGTTCGAGGGCGGCTACGCGGTGGCCGAGGTGGGCATCAACACCGTCAACGTGCTCGAAGGCTTCGGCCAGATCGCCGGCTGAGCCGCCTCGGCGACAGCAGTCGGGTGAGCACCGATTGCCGCAACGGGCGAGGCAAGGCCCAATCCGCGCCTTGTCCACGTTTCAGGAGCCAGCAGCCATGTCCCGCCGTTCTCTTCTCTGTGCCACCACGCTCGCCGCGTGCGGCCTCGTTTCTCCGCTGGCGGCATTTGCCCAGGCCTTTCCCAACAAGCCGATCAAGCTGGTCATCGCCTTCCCCGCGGGCGGCCCGACCGACATCACGATGCGCCAGCTCGCCGACAACGCGAGCAAGATCATCGGCCAGCCCGTGATCATCGACAACAAGCCCGGCGCCGGCGGCACGCTGCCCGCGCAGGCGCTGCAGACCGCGCAGCCCGACGGCTACACCATCGCGCAGATTCCGCTCGGCGTGTTCCGCCTTGGCTACACCACCAAGATCAACTGGGACCCGCTCAAGGACATCACTTACGTCCTCAATGTCACGGGCTATGCCTTCGGCATCGTGGTGCCGGCCAACAGCCCGTTCAAGACCTGGGCCGACTTCGTCGCCTATGCCAAGGCGAACCCCGGCAAGCTCACCTATGGCTCGACCGGCAACCTCACCAGCCCGCACCTCACGACCGAACTGGTCGCGCAGAAGGCCGGCATCGAGCTGCAGCACGTGCCCTACAAGGGCAGCGCCGACCTGATGCTCGCAGTGGTCAGCGGCCAGCTCATGGCGGCGGCCGACAGCACCGGCTTCGCGCCACAGGTCGAGGCCGGCAAGCTGCGCGTGCTCAACACCTGGGGCGAGAAGCGCCTGGCCAAGTTCCCCGATGCGCCGACGCTGAAGGAACTGGGCTACGACATCGTGCAGAACTCGCCCTTCGGCATCGGTGCGCCCAAGGGCACGTCGCCCGAAGTGGTGAAGAAGCTGCACGACGCGTTCAAGCAGGCGATGGAAGAGCCCAGCTATGTGGCTTCGCTGGGGCGCTACGACATGCTGCCGAACTACATGAGCTCGGCGACGTACACCAAGTTTGCGCAGGACACGGTGGTGCGGGAGAAGGCGGTTATCGAGAAGCTGGGGTTGGCGAAGGAACCGAAGACGAACTGATCGCAAACAACTCGTCCACCAGCCGCGCCGCCAACTCCGGCTTCACGGGGTCGCCGCCGAACACGAGGCGAAAGACGATGGGCGCGATCAGGTGATCGATCACCTGCTGCGCCTCCGGCGCGTGCTCGCCACGGGCGCGCGCCTGCTCGACCAGCGTCAGCGCTTCCTTGCGGCGGGTGCGCAGGCAGTCGGTGTCCGAGTCGCCGTTGGCCAGCGCGGCCGCGGCTTTCAGCAAGGACTTGCTGCAGGGTTGCGACAGGTGCGTGATGAGCTCCTCCGCCCACGCGGTCAGGTCTTCGCGCAGCACGCCGGTGTCGGGCAGCGGCCGGTTCGGGTCCAGCTTGTGCGTCGCCGTTTCGGCCAGCAGCCCCGACAGGTCGCCCCAGCGGCGGTAGATGCTGGAGGCGCTGACGCCCGCGCGTTCGGCCACGGCCGGCACCGTCACGCGTTCGCGCCCCTGTTCGGCCACCAGTTGTTCGAGGGCGGTGCGCACCAGCGCCTGCACTTGGGCGCTGCGGCCACCGGGACGCTTGTTGGGAAGGACAACATCGTTCATGCAAGGACTTTAACGCAAAGATGTTTGCTTTAGTGAATCTACAGGTCTAGAATCACAAAAGCTAAAAAAGTTGCGTTAAGGACCTGCCATGCCATCCTCCTGCCCTGAACTCGCCGTTGCCACAGCCGACATCGCCGCCCGTCCCAAGCCCTGGCGCCTGCCGGCAGCGGTCGGTTTCCCGCTGCTGGCCGCCGTGCTCTTCGCCTTCTTCTTCGCGGCCGCCGCGCCCACGCCGCTGTTCGTCGTGTTCCAGCACGCCTGGGGCTTCTCGGCGTCGATGCTCACGGTGGCGTTTGCGATCTATGCGATCGCGCTGCTGATCTCGTTGCTGGTGGCGGGCTCGCTGTCGGACCACATCGGCCGACGGCCCGTGGTGCTCGCAGCGCTGGTGCTGCAGGCGGTGGCGATGGGGCTTTTCGTGCTGGCGCACGACATCGCCGGGCTGATCGGCGCGCGCATCGTCCAGGGCGTGGCTACGGGGGTGGCGAGCGGCGCGCTGAGCGCGGCGGTGGTCGAGGCCGCGCCGGCATCGCGCAAGCGGCTGGGCGCGATGATCACGAGCGTGTCGCCGCTCGCGGGGCTCGCGGTGGGCGCGCTGCTGACCGGCATGGCGGTCAAGTTCACTGCCCAGCCGGTGACGCTGGTGTTCGGCGTGCTGGCCGTGGTGTTCGCGGTGGGCGCGGCCGTGGTGCTGTGGATGCCCGAGACCGTCACGCCGCGCGCCGGCGCGCTGGCCTCGCTGGTGCCGCGCGTGTCGATTCCCGCGCGGGCCCGGGCCGACTTCGTGCGTGGTCTGCCGGTGTTCATCGCGGTGTGGGCGCTGGGCGGCCTGTACCTCTCGCTGGCGCCGTCACTGATGCTGCACGTGTTCCACATCGACAACGGCGTGGTCAATGGCCTCACGGTCGCGGTGCTCTCGGGTTTCGGTGCGCTCGCGCCCACGTTGCTTGGCCGTTTCCCCGCGCCGCGGACCGTCGTCTTCGGCGCGGCCAGCATCGCGGTCGGTCTGGTCTTGCTGCTGGCGTCGCTGGCGACGAAGTCGCTCGCGCTGTTCTTCGTCGGCACCGCGATCGCGGGCCTGGGCTTCGGCGGCGCGTTCTCGGCGTTGGTGCAGACGCTGGCGCCGCTCGCCGATTCGCACGAGCGCGGCGAGCTGTTCGCCGCCATCTTCGTGGTCTGCTACCTCGCGTTCAGCCTGCCCGCGATGCTGGCGGGCTTCCTGGTGAAGCCGCTCGGCCTGCTGAACACGGTGGAAGGTTATGCGGCGGTGCTGCTGTTGATCGCGGCCTTCGGCATCTGGCGCCAATGGGCGGTGCTGCGCCGCAACGCGCGCAGCCTGCCGGTCAGCGAGTAGGGCGCACCGAAAGCATCGCACGCGCCGCCTCGGCAAAGCCCACGCCGCGCTCGCCCTCTGTCACGTAGCGCGGCAGGTGCTCGAGCTGGGGCACGAAGCGCGCCACGTTCGCCACGCCGATGCTGCTCGCGAAGGTGCGGAACATCAGCTGGTCGTTGGTGGAGTCGCCCACGTAGGCCCAGCGGTCGAGCTCGTCGTCGAGCGTGCGGCCCCACAGCTCGCGCACGATCCAGCGTGCGCCCTCGAGCTTGTCGTTGTCGCCGTACCAGCCGTTGATGTGGATGCTGCTGACGGTGGCGTGCATGCCTTCGCTGCGCATCAGCGCGACGACGTGGGCGATGGTCTCCTCGCTCAGTTGCACGAACTCGCTGTGGTCGATGGCGATGTCGGTTTCGCGGCCCGGCGAGTCGGTGGCCCGCCGTGCGCCCGGAATCTCGCGCTCGATGCGCGCCAGCACGGCCTGCATGCGCTGGAGGTTGGCGGCGCGCGTGGGCGCATCCTGCTGGTAGCGCTTCTCGATCTGCCCGCCGGCCGAGGGCAGCAATGCCACGGCGCCGTTCTCCGCCACGATGGCATCGACCGGCCAGGTGTTGACGAAGGGCATGCTCCAGCCCACCGGCCGGCCCGTGATCGCAACCACCGCAAGACCCGCCGCCTTGAGATCGCCCAGCGCCTGCAGCGCATCGGGCGTGATCGCACCGTCGGTCGTGAGGGTGTCGTCGATGTCCGTGAAAACGCCGATGAGTTCGCTGCGTGCCGATGTCGTCCAGCGGGTCAGCGGCAGCAGGTGGGTGGGCGAAGGGGGCAGGGAAGACGACGAAGGCATGGCGAGGAATCTCTGGAGAGCCTGTGATCGTACCGGCGGTTTCGTGTAGCATCCCGCCCCCGCCGCGCTTTCCAGGCCGGCGCGGCGCTTCTCATGCCCCACATCCTCGTCGACCACCTCCTCAAGACCTACCGGATTTCCGAGCGCGACCCCGGCGTGATGGGGGCGCTGCGCGGCTTGCTGCATCGGCGGCACCGCACGGTGGAGGCGTTGTCCGGCGTGTCCTTCGAGTTGCAGCGCGGCGAGTTGCTCGGCTTCATCGGGCCGAACGGCGCGGGCAAGTCCACCACCATCAAGATCCTCGCGGGCATCCTGCGGCCAGACGGCGGGCGCGTGGAAATCGATGGGCGCGATCCCTTCGCGGACCGCGAGCGGCACGTGGCGCGCATCGGCGTGGTCTTCGGCCAGCGCACCCAGCTGTGGTGGGACCTGCCCGTGGGCGACGGCTTCGATCTGCTGCGCGACATCTACCGCGTCGATCCGGCGCGCTATCGCAGGACGCGCGACGAACTGGTCGCACTGCTGCACCTGGAGCGCGTGCTCGACCAGCCGGTGCGCCAGCTCTCGCTGGGCCAGCGCATGCGCGCCGAGATCGCGGCGGCGCTGCTGCACGAGCCCGACATCCTGTTTCTCGACGAGCCGACCATCGGCCTCGACGCACCCTCCAAGCTGGCGGTGCGCGACTTCGTGCGGCGCGCCAACCGCGAACGCGGCACCACCGTGCTGCTGACCACGCACGACATGCACGACATCGAGGCGCTGGCCCAGCGCGTGATCGTCATCGGCCACGGCCGCGTGCTGGCCGACAGCCCGGTCGAGGCGCTGCGCGCGCAGGTGATGGCCGAGCGCCGGCTGGTGGTCGACTTCGCGCAGGATGCCGTGCTGCCTGCGCAGGTGCCCGGCGCCACGGTGCATTCGCGCGAGGGCCAGACGCTGGTGCTCGACTTCGATCCTGCAGTGACCACCGCGCCGGCACTGATCGCGCGCATTGCGGCCGAACATGCGGTGGAAGACATCCGCCTCGAAGGCATGGCGATCGAGGCCGTCATTGCGCGTTTCTATGCGATGCACGGAGCGGCCGAAGCGTGAAGCTGCACGACTTGCTGCGCCCCTATGTCGCGGCCTTTGCCTCGCGCTTCCTGCAAATGCTGCAGTACCGCACGGCCGCGCTCGCGGGCTTCGCGACACAGTGCTGGTGGGGCGGGATCAAGGTGATGGTGTTCGCCGCGTTCTATGGTGGAGCTGCCATCGCTGGCGCGAACCCGACGATGTCGCTCGCACAGGCCGTGACCTACACCTGGCTCGCGCAGGGGCTGCTCGTGCTGCTGCCCTGGCTGGGCGATCCGGAGGTGGCGCAGGCCGTGCGCACCGGTGCTGTCGCCTATGACCGGCTGCGGCCGGTCGATGCTTACGCGCTGTGGTTCGCGCGCAGTGCCGGCTGGATTGCCGCGCGCGTGCTGCCGCGCGTGGCGCTCATGGCTGCCTTCGCGGCAGTCGCGCTGCCGCTGGCCGGCCTGGATGACTGGGCCTGGCAGTTGCCTGCCGATGTGGCGGCGGGGCTCGCGTTCTTGTTGTCGGCCATGCTCGCACTGCTGCTCTCGACCGCCATGGTGATGCTGCTCAACGTGGCGATCACGGCGGCGCTCAACGAGCGCGGCATCAGCGCGGTGGCGACGCCCGTGGTGATCGTGCTCTCGGGCAACCTGCTGCCGCTCGCGCTGTTGCCGGACGCGTGGCAGACCGCGTTGCTGCTGCAGCCGCTGGCCGGTCTGATGGACATTCCGGCGCGGCTGTACTTCGGGCAGTTGAGCGGTTGGCAGGCCATCGGCGGGCTGGGGTTGCAGGTCTTCTGGACCGTCGCGCTCGTGGGGCTGGGGCATTTCGCCATGGGGCGCACGATGCGCAGCCTTCAGATTCAGGGCGGTTGACGGTGGGATCGCTCGCGCTCTTCTTCCGGCTGGTGAGTGCGTCCATCGGCGGCCAGGCGCGCTACCCGGCGTCGGCGTTGATGCTGACGCTCGGCCAGTTCCTGGGGTCCGGCATCGAGGTGATTGCCGTCTGGGCGCTGTTCCACCGTTTCGGCGACGTGCAGGGCTGGCGCATCGGCGAGGTGGCGCTGTTCTACGGCCTGGTGAACTGCATGTTCGCGCTGGCCGATGCGCTGGGCCGCGGCTTCGACGTGCTCGGCACGGAATTCCTGCGCACCGGCGCCTTCGACCGCCTGCTGCTGCGCCCGCGTCCGTTGGCCCTGCAATTGATGGGCAACGACTTTCGCCTCAGCCGCATGGGTCGCTTGCTCCAGGGCCTGGCCGTGGTGGCCTTCGCCACGCAGCAGGCGGGCATCGTGTGGACGCCTGCCACGGTGGCGATCGCGCTGTTCGCGCTGGCCGGCGGCGTTGCGCTGTTCCTCGGCATCCTGGTGCTGCAGGGCACGCTGTCGTTCTGGACTGTGGAGAGCCTGGAGATCGCGAACGTGCTCACCTACGGCGGTGTGCAGGCGGCGCAGTATCCGCTGGCGTTGTACGCGCGCTGGTTCCGGCGCGTGCTGACCTTTGCGGTGCCGTTGGCCTGCGTGGTGTATTACCCGGCGTTGGTGATTCTGGGCAAGGCCGATCCGCTCGGCGCGCCGGGGTGGGTGGGCGTCGTGTCGCCGATCGCGGGTTTTGCGTTCCTCGCGGCGGCTTTCGGCGCATGGCGCTTCGGGCTGCGGCGCTACGCCTCGACAGGCAGTTGACCCGCCAGCTCAGCCGATCAGAAAGCGAACACGGTAGCGCAGCGTGCGCACGCGCGTGGCGCCGGCCAGCTCCTCGAAGCTGTCGGTAGACGTTGATCCCATTGCGATGGCGCCGGCTGCTGCGGCCCATGGGTAGTCACCATACGCGCCCGAACTCTCTGCCTGCGATCCCAACTCCTCGATCTGCGCCACGGCGCCCAGCGTCGCACCCGCTTCCTGGGCAAGGGCCAGGGCATTGGTTCGCGCCTGCTGGATGGCCGCTGCCCGCGCCGTGGCCTCGCCGCCCTCCGGTGCTTCGAAGCGGGGTTGCTGCATGTCGACGTTCAGCGTGTACCTGGCGTTCTCGAAAAGAGGTTGGAGCGCGTCGAGTGCCTGGTAGAGACGCCGGGTCTCTCGGCAAGCGACCAGCACGCGCTGGGAGACTTCCTGGCCCGTGCTCCGCTTCCGGTACCACGGTTGCCAGGCTTCGCGTCCGCCTTCGCTGATCTCGTCCGGCCTCAGCCCCGCATTCTTCAGCGCCCTGATCGCGTCATTGCGCAGGCTGCCGGCTTCTGCCAGTGCAACCTCGGTCTTCGACGCCTTGACCGTGATCGTCAGCATGGCTCGCTGTTCGACGACGGTCTCTACAAGCTGGCCTTGGCCGGCGACCTGGATGTAGGTTTCCATGGCGTGATTACCCCGCGCTCTGCAGTGCCAGCCCCGCGTGCTCCCGCAGCGGATGGAAATGGATCTTCGGAAAACGCTCCTGCGCCAGCCGCACGTCGTAAGGCGAGGTGCACAGGAAGGCCAGCGTGTCGGCCGCGTCCTTGGCCATGCGCACCGGGTAGGCGTTGACGAACTCGCGCAGCTCGGCCGGCGTATCGGCCGTGATCCAGCGTGCGCCGGTGTACTGGCAGCCCTCGAGCCGCACGTCGGCGTCGTACTCGGCCTTCAGGCGGTGCTGCACCACTTCGAACTGCAGCTGGCCGACCGCGCCCAGCAGCATGGGCCCGCCGACCTCGGGGCGGAACACCTGGATCGCACCCTCTTCGCCGAGCTGGGCCAGGCCCTGCTGCAGCTGCTTGGTGCGCAGCGGATTCTTGAGGATCACCGTCATGAACAGCTCGGGCGCGAAGAAGGGCAGGCCGGTGAACTGCAGGCTCGCGCCATCGGTGATGGTGTCGCCGAGCTGCACGCCGCCGTGGGTGGTGAAGCCCACGATGTCGCCCGCATAGGCCTCCTCGACCGCTTCGCGGCGCTGGCTCATGAAGGTCACGACGCTGGTGGGACGCAGCTCTTTCGAGGTGCGTTGCACCTTGAGCTTCATGCCCGGCGTGTACTTGCCCGAGGCCATGCGCACGAAGGCGATGCGGTCGCGGTGGTTGGCGTCCATGTTGGCCTGCACTTTGAACACCACGCCCGCGAAGTCCCTGTCCTCGGGCTGGATCTCCTTCACCACCGGCTGGCGGTTGACCATCGTGGTGCTGGTGCGCGACTGCGGCGAGGGCGCGAGGTCGACCAGCGCGTCGAGCACTTCCATCACGCCGAAGTTGTTCACGCCGGAGCCGAAGAACACCGGCGTCTGCTTGCCGGCCAGGAAGGCCTCGCGGTCCCAGGTCGGCGAGGCGCCGGTGGCCAGTTCCATGCTGTCCATGGCGGATTCGAAATCGGCGCCGAAGCGCTTGGTGAGCGTGTCGCGTTCGGTCAGCGCAATGGTCTCGAAGTCGTGCGGCAGCCGTTCGCTGCCCGACTCGAACACCGTCATCGTCTGCGTGCGCAGGTTCATGATCCCGCGGAAGCTCTTGCCCTGGCCGACCGGCCAGGTCATCGGCACGCAGGGCATGCCGAGTTCGCGCTCCACCTCGTCGAGGATGTCGAGCGGCTCGCGCACTTCGCGGTCCATCTTGTTGACGAAGGTGATGATGGGCGTGTCGCGCTGGCGGCAGACCTCGATCAGCCGGCGCGTCTGCGCTTCCACGCCGTTGGCGGCATCGATCACCATCAGGGCCGAGTCGACCGCCGTGAGCACGCGGTAGGTGTCTTCCGAGAAGTCCTTGTGGCCGGGCGTGTCGAGCAGGTTGATCACGTGGTCGCGGTACAGCATCTGCATGACCGACGAAGCCACCGAGATGCCGCGCTGCTTTTCGATTTCCATCCAGTCGGAGGTGGCGTGGCGCGAGGCCTTGCGCGCCTTCACCGAACCGGCGATCTGGATCGCGCCGGAGAAAAGCAGCAGCTTTTCGGTCAGCGTGGTCTTGCCGGCGTCAGGGTGGGAAATGATCGCAAAGGTGCGGCGGCGGCGGGTTTCGGAGACAAAAGACAAGGTGGGCAATCTGCGGGGGAATGCCCCGATTTTAGAAGGCGTCCCCGAAACCGCCCGCCCGAGGCCCTTAAAACGCCTCCGTCACCCCATACGCCCGCATCTGCGCCTCGAACTGCGCCACGTCGTGGCTCAGCACCACGAGGTCATGCGCCTGGCCTTGCTGGTCCTTCACGTGCTTGCTCAGCAGGGCCTCGGGCCGGAAGCCCAGGGCCTGGAACACGGCAATCGCACCGCGCTGGTCGACCGTCATCTGCGCGACGATCTTTTCCTGCCCGCGTTCGACGGCCAGCGAACAGCCTTCCTGCGCGAGCTGCTGGCCCAGGCCGCTGCCGCGCAGCGCGGGCGTCACCAGCACGCGCAGTTCGGCCACGTGGCCGGACCATGAGTGCGGATCGCGGATCACCGCCRCGCAACCGAGCACCGTGCCGCCGCGCAGCGCAAGCACGCTGTCGATGTCGCCGCGCTCGATGGCACGGACCCAGGCGCCCATCACCTTGGGCTGCGTGATGTCGCGCGGCAGGAAGAGCAGGTCGTGCGCCGGCAGCGCCTGCGCGAAGGCCAGCACGGCCGCCGCGTCGTAAGCGGTCATCAGGCGCAGCTCGATGTCGCCGTCGCTGTTGGCCACGGTGCGCGGGTAGGGGCGCGAAGAAGATGCAACAGTGATGGTCATGTCGAGCGCACTCCAAGCCAGTCATCGAGTTTGGGCCACAGCCGGCGCACTGCGTTGGCGCCCGCGGCCAGGCTGACGTGGCCGCCCTTGAGGACGACCTCTTCCTTGTCGGCCGAGCCGATGTTGGCGATCAGCGGCTGGCCGGCCTCGTACGGCACGATGTGGTCGTGCTGCGCGAGCGCATGCAGCACCGGCACCAGGATGTTCTTCAGCAGCACCTTGCGGCCGCCGAGCACCAGCTCGTTCTTGTAGAGCTTGTTGTCCCACATCAGCTCTTTCACGGTCTGGCGGAAGTACTCGCCGGCCAGCGGCAGCATTTCCGCGCCCCAGCGGTCGAACATGCGGTACGACTTGACGAACTCGTCGTTGGCCATGTTGTCCCAGAGCTGCACGACGCCGGCGCTGCGGCCGGCCGGTCGCAGCATGTCGAACGAGGCGAACAGCATCTCGGGCGGCACGTTGCCAACGGTGTCGATCAGCCGGTCGACGTCGAAGTAGCGGCGGTCCGACCACGCATGGAAGAGCTTCATGCGGCTGAAGTCGATGGGCGTGGTGAAGAGCACGAGGTTCTTCATCGGACCGTCGGGGTGCAGCGTCGCGTAGAGCGTCGAGAGCACGCCCCCCATGCAGTACCCGACGAGCGTGACGTCCTCCTCGCCGGAGCGCTCCTGCACGCGCCGCAGCGAATCGGGGATGAAGTCGAGCACGTAGTCTTCGATGCGCAGTTGCTTTTCCTGGGGGCGCGGCGCATTCCAATCCATCATGTAGACGTCATAGCCCTGGAGCAGCAGGTGCTCGACCATGCTCTGGCCCGGCGCGAGGTCGAGGATATAGCCGCGGTTCGTGGTCGCCATGACGATCAGCAGCGGCACGCGGTAGATCTCGTCGACCAGCGGGCGGTAGTGGTACAGGCTCAGCGTGCCGCGGCGGTGGATTTCGTCCCTGGCCGTCTGCCCCACGGCGGGCGCGGCCGAGGTCAGGAAGTCGAGGCCCTTGATGTTGCGCTGGATCGCACGCTCGATCTCGGCGCCGATGTCCGGCAGGGCGAGTGCATCGGCGACGGAGCTCATGTGCGGCCGCGCTTTCCGGCGGTGCGCTTCGGTGCCGCAGCAACGGGTGGTGGTCGGGGCGGCTGCCTGGTGCGGCGCGGCTTGGCCGGCGCATCGGCGGCCGCGTTGGCCGCCGGACGGCGCCCGCCTTCCACTGCACGGCTGATGTTCGCCAGGTGATCGTCGATGCGCTGCAGTTGCTCGCCCAGTGCCTGGATGTCGGCGCGCGTCGGCAGGTTCAGCAGGGTGAGGTAGCGCGCCATCAGGTCGCCCAGCGCCTTCTGCGCCGTGAGCGAGGCGTTCATGCCGCCGTGCATGCCCTGGCGGAACGGGTCCGAGGCCATGGCCTCGTTGGCGAACTCGTTGGTGCTTTTTTCCCATTGGGCCGTGAGTTCGCGCCACATGGCCATCGGGTCGAGGGAGGAAAACTGGTTCATGGAGAGAAGCTCCCGTCGTCGATCAATGATCGCGAAGCTGCGCCGTGTGCGCGACGATGGCGCCGATGATCTCCGGCCACATCGGAATCGGCAGCGCATGCCCCATGCGCGGAATGCGCAGCAGCGTCGACCCGGGGATCGCGTCGGCCACATCGACACCGCAGGCCACCGGCACGAGCGGGTCCGTGTCGCCGTGGATCACCAGCGTGGGGACTCGCACGTCGCGCAGCGCAGGCTTGCGGTTGCCGGACGCGAAGATCGCCGCCAGCTGGCGCGCCACGCCGCCCGGATTGAGCCCGCGCAGGAAGATGAGCTGCGCGCGCTCGGCATCATGGGCCTCGTCGATCGGAAAGTCGGCGCCGCGCAGCACATGGCACGCCTTCCTGTAGTACGGCAGGTAGGCATCGAAGCTCAGCGGCGTGGGCGAGAACAGCACCGCCATCGCTTCGAGCGTGGGCGGCGGCAGGGCCGGGTTGCCGGTGGTCGACATGATGCTGGTGAACGAGCGCATCCGCTGCGGATGGTGGATGGCCATCTCCTGCCCGATGGCGCCGCCCATCGAGGCGCCGACGATGTGGGCTCGCTCGATGTGGAGCGCATCCAGAAAGCCGATGCAATCGGCCGCCATGTCGCGCAGCGTGTAGGGCACCTGCAGCGGCTTGCCGGCCATGGCCTGCATCATCAGCGCCTGGATGTCGGGCACGCCGAACTGCGGCAGGTGCGTCGAATGGCCGATGTCGCGGTTGTCGAAGCGGATCACGCGGTGCCCGCCCGCTTCGGCGAGGCGGGCGCAGAACGCGTCGTCCCAGGCGACCATCTGGGCGCCGAGGCCCATGATCAGGACCAGCGGCGATGCGTCGGAGTCGCCGAAGCTGTCCCACGCGAGCTCGATGCCGTTGGCGCGCGTGCGCCGCTCGGTACGGGGTGGGACGGCGGTCATGGCCTGCGCCTGGCTTACTTGCGCTGCAGCAGCTTGGTCACTTCGTCCACGTTGGCCTGAATGCGCTGGCGGACCACGTCGAAGGCATCGGCCTGCGACTTGGCGGCGAGGTTGGCCAGTTCCTTGATGTCGTCGATGGCGCGCTGGAACGACTGCCGGCCGAGTTCGTCGAGCTTGGCCAGGTTGGCCTTGGCGTCCTTGCCGGGCATTTCCTTGGCCGCCGTCTGCCATTCGCCGATGGCGCTCTTGATCATCTCGGTCTGCCGCTGCACCACGGTCTGCAGGCCCTGGTAGGACCGCTCGTTGGCCTGCATCAGCGCCTCCAGGTCCTTGCGGCCGCTGTCGAGCAGCTTGCCCGCACCGCTGGTCAGGTTGAGGTTCTGCAGGCGATCGGTCATGCCCTTCAGGTTCTTGAGCGGGTTGAGCATGTCGGCGGCATTGGGGGCGGCCGCCTTGCTGCTGCTACTGCTGGCAGTGGTCTTCTTGGCGGCGGCTTTCTTGGCAGTGGCCATGGTGCGGTATCTCCTGTGTCGGGTGAACGGATGGATGGCAAGGACCGGCCGGACGGCAAAAGTCCTTCGCCACGATACGCCGCACCGGCATGGCCAAGATCACCGCAACGACAAAAATGCCTGCGGGATTTCCCTTGGGTTACATCGGCGGCGCGAAGCCGTTGCGGCCGGCCGTCACGCGCAGCGCCGTGGGCGTGCCGTTCTTTTCCTGCGCGTTGACCAGCACCTTGGCGCCGGGCACCAGCAGGTCCTCGGTGCCGGGGCGGAAGGTCACGACCGGCACATCGGGCGGCACGACGACGGTCTTCTCGCCGCCCTTGTAGGTCAGCCGCAGTTGCTGCCCGCCGCGCACCGACTTCGGCGCCGCGGCCAGGTCGGCGACGGTGGCGTTGGTCATGGTGCTTTGCGGCAGCAGGTCCCACGGGCGATGGCCTTCGCCGGTACCGCGCGCGGCCTCGGGGAACACCACCACTTCGAGTGCCTTCTGCGTGCCGTCGGCCTGTGGCATGGCGGCGGTGCCGATGAAGCTGCCTTGCTTGATGTCGGACAGCTTGATGCGGTAGACCTCCGACACGGGCATGTCGGCCGGCCGCGCGAGGCTGACGACTTCGCCGCCGCGGTCCTGGACCACGAGGGTCTTCGCGTCGACGCGGACGATGGTGCCGCGGATGCGGACGGGATCGGAGGCGGCCTGTGCGGAGGCAAGAGCCGGCGCGCCGGCGGCAAGAAGGGCGGCCGAGGCCAGCAGGGTCGAGCGGATTCTGGAGAACATGGGCGGGGTTTCCGTGGTTGAGGTGCGAATCAATGTACGCCTCGAAGATGAAGCCTGCTTTCCGGTATGTGGGATATCCCACCGATTGGCTTGATCCACCGCCCCGTCTACAATCCGCCGTTCCGAGGAGCGTTGCAGCGCCGTCAGGCGTGAGGCTCGGACCACATCGCAACCACGCTCACCCGCTGTTCTCGCGGTGAGTCTTTTCCCCGTACGCAGTGGCATCTTTCAAACCAGTTTTGGAGTTCTCATGAGCGCTGTTCTCAAGCCCACCCCCGTTTCGACCGCCGATCAGGCGATCGCCGACCTGTCCCTTGCTGCCTGGGGCCGCAAGGAAATCCGCATCGCGGAAACCGAAATGCCCGGCCTGATGGCCATCCGCGAAGAGTTCTCGAAGGCGCAGCCGCTGAAGGGCGCGCGCATCACGGGCTCGCTGCACATGACCATCCAGACGGCCGTGCTGATCGAGACGCTGCAAGCCCTCGGCGCCACCGTGCGCTGGGCCTCGTGCAACATCTTCTCGACGCAGGACCACGCCGCCGCTGCCATCGCAGCCAGCGGCACGCCGGTGTTCGCGATCAAGGGCGAGTCGCTGAAGGACTACTGGGACTACACCCACGCCATCTTCGACTTCGGTCCCAAGGATTCGAAGGGCGAAGGCCCCAACATGATCCTCGACGACGGCGGCGATGCCACGCTGCTGATGCACCTGGGCCAGCGCGCCGAGAAGGACCTGGGCGTGCTCGCCAACCCGGGCAGCGAAGAAGAGCGCATTCTCTTCGCCGCCATCAAGGCCAAGCTGGCCGTCGATTCGACCTGGTACACCCGCAAGTCCGCCGAGATCATCGGCGTGACCGAAGAAACGACCACCGGCGTGCACCGCCTGAACGAGATGAGCGCCAAGGGCACGCTGCTGTTCCGCGCCATCAACGTGAACGACTCGGTCACCAAGAGCAAGTTCGACAACCTGTACGGCTGCCGCGAATCGCTGGTCGATGGCATCAAGCGCGCGACCGACGTGATGATCGCCGGCAAGGTGGCCTGCGTGGCCGGCTACGGCGACGTGGGCAAGGGCTCGGCCCAGGCACTGCGCGCGCTGAGCGCCCAGGTGTGGGTCACCGAGATCGACCCGATCAACGCGCTGCAGGCCGCGATGGAAGGCTACAAGGTCGTGACGATGGAATACGCCGCCGACAAGGCCGACATCTTCGTGACCACCACCGGCAACAAGGACGTCATCACGCATGACACCATGGCCAGGATGAAGGACCAGGCCATCGTCTGCAACATCGGCCACTTCGACAACGAGATCGATGTCGCGTCGATCGAGAAGTACGAATGGGAAGAGATCAAGCCGCAGGTCGACCACATCACCTTCCCCGACGGCAAGAAGATCATCCTGCTGGCCAAGGGCCGCCTCGTGAACCTGGGCTGCGGCACGGGCCATCCGAGCTTCGTGATGTCGTCGTCGTTCGCGAACCAGACCATCGCCCAGATCGAGCTGTTCACCAAGCCCGACGCCTACCAGGCCGGCAAGGTCTACGTGCTGCCGAAGCACCTCGACGAGAAGGTCGCGCGCCTGCACCTGAAGAAGGTCGGCGCGATGCTCACCGAGCTGACCGACGCGCAGGCGGCCTACATCGGCGTGAGCAAGAACGGCCCGTACAAGCCGGACACGTACCGGTATTGATAGCGCACATGCGCGCCGATCAATTGCTGGTGGAACGCGGCCTCGCCGCGTCGCGTTCGCAGGCCGTGCGGCTCATCGCCGGCGGTATGCGCTGGCGCGATGCGGGCACGAGCGACGCGTGGCGCTCCGTTGTCAAGAACCGCGACGAAGTGCCCGAATCCGCCGAGCTCGAGCTCGACGATGCGGCGGAGGCGCGGTATGTCTCGCGCGGCGGGCTCAAGCTCGAGGGCGCGCTTGCGGCAAGCGGCGTGGATGCCGCCGGCAAGCTGTGCCTCGACGTGGGCCAGTCGACCGGCGGCTTCACCGACTGCCTGCTGCAGCGCGGCGCGACGAAGGTCGTGGGTGTCGATGTCGGCCACGGGCAACTGCATGCGCGGTTGCGCGAGGACGAACGTGTCGAGGCCATCGAAGGCGTCAATGCGCGGGCCCTGTCGCCGGACGATCTGGGGGAAGATGGCGAGTCGCAGTTCGACCTCGTCGTCGGCGACCTGTCGTTCATCTCGCTCACGCTGGTGCTGCCGGCCGTGGTGCCTTTTCTTGCTGCGGACGGGCATCTGCTGATGCTCGTCAAGCCGCAGTTCGAACTGCAGCCCGGGCAGGTCGGCAAGGGCGGCATCGTGCGCGACGAGGCCATGTATGCGGTGGTCGAAAAGCGCCTGCGCGATGCCTGCGAGGCGCTCGAGTTGCGGGTGCTGCAGTGGTTCGACAGCCCGATCGCCGGCGGCGACGGGAACCGCGAGTTTTTCATTCACGCCGTCCATGCGAACGGCCCTTAAGGAGACGCAGGTGCGCCTTCCGCTGAGTTTCGAATTCTTTCCGACCAAGACGCCCGAAGGCGCGGTCAAGCTGCGCGCTGTGCGCCAGCAGCTGTATGTCCGCAAGCCCGAGTTCTGCTCTGTCACCTACGGCGCCGGCGGCTCCACGCACCAAGGCACCTTCGGTGCGGTGCAGGAGATCCTGAGCGAAGGCGTCGACGCCGCGAGCCACTTCTCGTGCATCGGCGCCACCAAGGCCACGGTGCGCGAGCAACTGGCCGAACTCAAGGCCATGGGCGTGAAGCGACTGGTCGCGCTGCGTGGCGATCTGCCGAGCGGCTATGGCGTCGGCGGCGAGTTTCACTATGCGAGCGATCTCGTCGCCTTCATCCGCGAAGAGACCGGCCGCGATTTCCACATCGAGGTGGCCTGCTACCCCGAGGTGCACCCGCAGGCGCGTTCGCCCGAAGCCGACCTGCAGGCCTTTGCCGCCAAGGTGAGAGCGGGGGCCGATTCGGCCATCACGCAGTACTTCTTCAGCCCCGAGGCCTATTTCCGTTTTGTCGACGACGCACGCAAGCTCGGGCTCGACACGCCGATCGTGCCGGGCATCATGCCGATCACGAGCTCGACACAGCTGATGCGCTTCTCGGACGCCTGCGGCGCCGAGATCCCGCGCTGGATCCGCCTGCGGCTGCAGGGCTTCGGCGACGACACGGCATCGATCAAGGCCTTCGGCCTCGACGTGGTGACCGACCTCTGCGCGCGCCTGCGCGACGGTGGCGCACCCGCGATCCACTTCTACACGATGAACCAGTCGGCGGCGACGCTGGCTGTACTGGAGCGCCTCGATTGAGTGGGGGCGCGGCAGGAGCGGCGGGGTGGTCGCTGCGCGCGGGTGTTCGTTTCGCGCTCGTCGCCGCCACCTGCGTGCTCGCGGGCTGCGCCATGCCGCCCGCCTCCGAGGGCGCCGATCCGGGCGCCGCGGCGGGCTCGCGCCTGCGGCCGCTGTCGGCGGGGCTGGCGGTTCCGCCGGGTGCTGCGGCACGCTCGAGCGTGCCTTCGGTGCGCTACGACCTGGCGGTGTCGGGCACCGGCGAGCTGACGCCCGACGACGGCGTGCCTGGTGACGACGGCCGCCGCGAAATCTTCGAACGCGGTGGCGCGTCCTGGTACGGCATCCAGTTCCACCAGCGCAAGACGGCGAACGGCGAGCGCTTCGACATGATGGCCATGACGGCCGCCCACAAGACCCTGCCGTTCAACACCCGTGTCTGCGTGCGCAGCCTGGTCAATGGCAGCGAGGTGCTGGTGCGCATCAACGACCGCGGACCCTATGCGCAAGGCCGTGTGATCGACCTGAGCCGGGCTGCGGCCGACCGTATCGGCCTGACGGGGCTCGGGATCAAGCAGGTGGCGTTGTCGGTCGTCGGCCCCGCGGGCATGCGCTGCGGCGGTGTCGCTGTGGAGCCGGCCGATGTCGCGGCGCCGGTGGCACCGGGGGCCGAACGCGCCAAGGCCACTGTCCCGGCGCGCCGCAAGGTGATCGTGCCGCCGCGCCGCCGCCGTTGAAGGGCCTGGTCAACCGCCGCTGTCGAGCGAGAAGGTGGCGTGGCGGTCCTGCGCCAGTTTCTCGACCAGTTGCGGCAGTGCCGCCGCGAGCAGCGGCTTCAAGGTGTAGGGCGGGTTGATCAGGAACATGCCGCTGGCCGGCAGTCCGGGGCGCTTGGTCTCGCCGGTCGACGTGGCCGTCAGCTTGCTCGACTTGACCGTCAGCGTGGCATGCAGCCATGGCTTGCCGGCCTTGGTCGCCATGGTCTTGAGCCGGCGCGGCAGGTCGTGCGCCTCAGGCCTCGGAATGATCGGATACCAGATGGCGTAGGTGCCCGTGGCAAAGCGCTTGAGCGCCTCGGCGGCGAAGTCGAGCACGCGGCCGTAGTCGCTCTTGATCTCGTAGCTCGGGTCCATCAGCACCAGGGCGCGGCGCGAGGGCGGCGGCAGGAACTTTGTGGCGCTGCCGAACCCGTCTTCGCGCAGCACCGCGATCTGGCGGCCGGCTTCGAGCTGGGCGATGTTGGCGTCCAGCGTGCGTGCGTCGGTCGGGTGCAGCTCGAACAGCTTGAGCTTGTCGTGGTCGCGCAGCAGGTGGTGCACGATGAACGGCGAACCCGGGTAGACGCGGGCGCCACCCTTGGGGTTGAAGTCGTGGATCACGCTCAGGTAGCGCGCAATCGCGTCGGCCACCGGGACGTCTGCTTTGGGCGCTACCTTTTTTGTAGCTGATTTGGCTGCGGGGGCGGGCGCAGCAGGCTCTGTTGCCTCGGAAAACAGACGCAGCACGCCATCGGCTGCCTCGCCGCTGGTTCCGGCGTAGTCGCCGTCGAGCCGGTACAGGCCGGCGCCCGCGTGGGTGTCGACGACCGTCAGGGCTGCCTCTTTTTCAAGCAGGTGGTCGAGTGTGGCAATCAGCACCGTGTGCTTGAGCACGTCGGCGTGGTTGCCGGCATGGAAGGCGTGGCGGTAACTGAACATAGGGGGAGGATGGTAACGTCTCGGGCCCCTTGACAGGCTTCAATTTGCTTCGAGGGGCCGATTCTTCGTATAATCGCGGGCTTCGCAGCGTTTTTGTGGCCCCGCGGCGAAGGCACATCCCCCCGCCCATTGCAGGCGGGGAGGCGTGAAACCCACCTAAGAGATTCCCGTCAGAGGAACGCCGACCGTGGAAAAGGGCTCGCCAAACCCTCTTTTCAAGAGAAAAACTCATGACCAAAACGTTCAGCGCCAAACCCGCTGACGTGACGCACGAGTGGTTTGTGATTGACGCGACCGACAAGGTCCTCGGACGAGTAGCCAGCGAAGTTGCTCTCCGTTTGCGCGGCAAACACAAGGCCATTTACACGCCTCACGTCGATACCGGTGACTTCATCGTCATCATCAACGCAGCGCAACTGCGCGTCACCGGCGCCAAGTCGATCGACAAGGTGTACTACCGTCACTCGGGCTATCCCGGCGGTATCACGGCGACCAACTTCCGCGACATGCAATCCAAGCACCCGGGCCGCGCCCTGGAAAAGGCTGTCAAGGGCATGCTGCCCAAGGGCCCGCTCGGATACGCGATGATCAAGAAACTCAAGGTGTACGGTGGTGCTGAGCACCCGCATACCGCCCAACAGCCCAAAGTGCTGGAACTGTAAGGAGCCTTGAGAATGATTGGTGAATGGAACAATGGCACCGGCCGTCGCAAATCGAGCGTCGCCCGTGTGTTTCTGAAAAAAGGCACCGGCAAGATCACGGTCAACGGCAAGGACATCCAAGAGTTCTTCGGCCGCGAAACCTCGATCATGATTGCCAAGCAGCCCCTGGCGCTGACCAACAACCTCGAAGCATTCGATGTCATGGTCAACGTGAACGGTGGCGGCGAATCGGGCCAGGCCGGCGCAACGCGCCACGGCATCACCCGTGCGCTGATCGACTACGACGCAACGCTCAAGCCCGTGCTGAGCCAAGCCGGCTTCGTGACGCGCGATGCGCGTGAAGTCGAGCGTAAGAAGGTCGGTCTGCACTCCGCCCGTCGCCGCAAGCAGTTCAGCAAGCGCTGATCCTGTTCCTTGCGAACACAAAAGCCGCCTTTGGGCGGCTTTTTCGTTGCTGCACCTTGGCAGGCTGCCATCCAACCCCACTTGCGTAGGGGTGCACGCCACAGTCTGCCTGCCGGAAATGCGGCATTGCAGTAGCATTCGTTTCATTGGCCGCTTGTTCGGCCCCCCAGGAGTAATCACCCCATGAGCGCCGTAGCCGAAAACATCCAGACCCAGATGCCCGAGCCGATCGTCTTCACCGACAGCGCGGCCGCCAAGGTCGCCGACCTGATCGCCGAAGAGGGCAACCCCGAACTGAAGCTGCGCGTGTTCGTGCAGGGTGGCGGCTGCTCCGGCTTCCAGTACGGCTTCACCTTCGACGAGATCACCAACGAAGACGACACCACCATGACCAAGAATGGCGTGTCGCTGCTGATCGATGCCATGAGCTACCAGTACCTGGTCGGCGCCGAGATCGACTACAAGGAAGACCTGCAAGGCGCCCAGTTCGTGATCAAGAACCCGAATGCCACCAGCACCTGTGGCTGCGGATCGAGCTTCTCGGCCTGATGCCTGGATGCTGCTGACAAGGCCTCATCGAAAAAGCCGCCTCCGGGCGGCTTTTTGCTGCCTGTCGTTTCTTGCCTCCTTTCTTCTTCTTCCATGACGTCCGAGGCCGCCCCCGCCACCGTCGATGCCTCCCGCAAGAGCCTGCTGTGGCTCGTGGCCGTCGGCTTCTTCATGCAGACGCTCGACGCCACCATCATCAACACCGCGCTGCCGGCGATGGCCGCGAGCCTGGGCGAAAGCCCGCTGCGCATGCAGTCGGTGGTGGTGGCCTACGCGCTCACCATGGCGATGCTGATCCCGGCTTCGGGCTGGATCGCCGACCGCTTCGGCACGCGGCGCATCTTCTTCTCGGCCATCGTGCTGTTTGCTGTCGGCTCGGTTCTCTGCGCCCTGTCGCAGGGGCTGGGCCAGCTGGTGGCTGCGCGGGTGGTGCAGGGCCTGGGCGGCGCCTTGCTGCTGCCCGTGGGGCGCCTGGCGCTGCTGCGAACCGTGCCGCGCGGCGAGTTCCTGCAGGCGATGAGCTTTGTCGCCATCCCGGGGCTCATCGGGCCCCTGCTGGGCCCCACGCTGGGTGGGTGGCTGGTGCAGTACGCCTCCTGGCACTGGATCTTCCTGATCAACGTGCCGGTGGGGCTGGCAGGCTGCATCGCCACGCTCAAGTACATGCCGGACCTGCGCGGCGTCATCCAGAAGCGTTTCGACAGCGTGGGCTACGGGATGCTGGCCTTCGGCATGGTGGCGATCTCGCTGGCGCTCGACGGCGTGTCCGAACTGGGGCTGCGCCAGGGCGGCGTGATGGTCGTGCTGATCTTCGGCTTCGCGAGCGTGGTGGCCTACTGGCTGCGGGCGGCGCGCACGCCCGAGCCGTTGTTCGCGCCATCGCTGTTCAACGTGCCGACGCTCAGCATCGGCCTGATCGGCAACCTGTTCTCGCGGCTCGGCAGCAGCTGCATGCCTTTTCTGGTGCCGCTGCTGCTGCAGGTGTCCATGGGCTATTCGCCGTTGCGTGCGGGGCTGATGATGCTGCCGATCGCGCTGGCCGGCATGGCGATGAAGCGCTTTGCCACGCCGCTGATCACGCGCCACGGCTACCGCAGGGTGCTGGTGGTCAATACCGTGCTGGTGGGGCTCGCGATGGCCAGCTTTGGCCTGACGGCGCCCGACCAGCCTGTGGTACTGCATGTGCTGCAGCTGCTGGCCTTCGGYGCGGTCAATTCCCTGCAGTTCACGGCGATGAACACGATCACGCTCAAGGACTTGGACGGCAGCATGGCCAGCAGCGGCAACAGCCTGCTGTCGATGGTGCAGATGCTGGCGATGAGCCTGGGCGTGGCGGCCGCGGGTGCCGTGCTGGCAGGCTACAACGGCATTTTCGGTGCCGAGACGCCGGCCCGCACGTTGGACGCCTTTCAGGCCACTTTTGCGAGCATGGGGCTGATCACGGTGGCATCTGCGCTGATATTCTGGCATTTGCCGGCAGAAGTGCGTGCTGCCCACCCTGCGCAGCCGGAAGTTTCCGGTCAGGGCTGACGGACCGGGTGGCCCTCAGGCGGGGTAGATGGCGCCCAGCACCCGTGCCCCGCGCGCGCCGGTCACGCTGGCGAGATTGCCCGCTTCGCGCCGCACGGTGCAGCGGGCGAGCCAGGCAAATGCCGCGGCCTCGACCTGCTGGGGCGGCAGGCCTTGTTCGGCCGACGCCACCACCTGCACGCCGGGAAGCAGCGCGCGCAGGCGCTCGAGCAGATGGTCGTTCAGCGCGCCACCGCCACACACGATCAGCAATTTGCTGTCTTTTCCGTGGCTGGCGACGTCGGTTGCACAGGTGCTGGCGGTCAATTCGGCCAGCGTTGCCTGCACATCGGCCGGTGCCATGGTCGTGGTACCGAGGCAGGTGGCGAGCCAGGTCGGATTGAACAGGTCGCGCCCCGTGCTTTTCGGCGGCGACTGGGTGAAATACGGCTCGGCCCGCAGTTGTGCCAGCAATTCGGGCAGCACCTGTCCGCTGGCTGCCCATTGGCCGCCGCGGTCGAAGGGCTGGCCCAGGTGGGTCTGGCACCAGTGGTCCATCAGCGCGTTGCCGGGTCCGCAATCGAAGCCGCGCACGATGGCGCCCTCGGGTGCGTTGGTGGCCGGCAGCAGGCTCAGGTTGGAAATGCCCCCGATGTTCAGCACCGCAACGGTTTCGTCGGCGCGCGCAAACAGTGCGCGGTGAAACGCCGGCACCAGCGGAGCGCCCTGGCCGCCGGCAGCGAGATCGCGGCTGCGAAAGTCGCTGACCACGTCGATGCCCGTCAGTTCGGCCAGCAGCGAGGGGTTGTTGATCTGCAGGGTATAGCCGACGTCGTCGAACTCGAGCGGCCGGTGGCGCACCGTCTGCCCGTGCGCGCCGATGGCGACGATCGCTCCGGCGGTGGCGCCGCTGTCCGCCAGGAGCTGGTGGACCACGCCGGCATAGGCCGTGGCGAGTTCGTTGCCAGCCAGCGCCGCGCGATGCAGTTCGTTGTCGCCCGGCGTGTTGAGCGCCATGAGCTCTGCGCGCAAGGACACGGGAAACTCGGCGGTGGCGTAGGCCTGCACCGCGATGCGGCCGTCGGAAAAGTCTGCGAGCACACCGTCGACGCCGTCGAGCGATGTGCCCGACATCAGGCCGATGAAAAGTTCGGCAGCCATTCCGGGTTCGACGCGAGAAGGCTGCGCTGCGGGACGGATCAGTCCGCGCTGGCCTGGATGACGGAGAACGCTGCAGCCAGCTCGGTGCGGGCGCCGACGGCGATCCGCTCGAAGGCCGGGCGCAGTGCCGCGGTGATCGGTGCACCGCCTTCTTGCGCGATGGAAGTCGGGTCCTGGTAGACGCCGCCCACGCGGAATTCGAAGTGCAGGTGAGGTCCGGTGGCCCAGCCCGTGGAGCCCACCGCGCCGACCGTCTGGCCCTGGGTCACGCTGTCGCCGGCCTTGACGTCGACGCGGCTCAGGTGCGCATACGCGGTCTGCTGGTTGTTGCGGTGATTGATGATGACGATGTTGCCGTAGCCGCTCTGCGTGCCCGCGAAATCGACAGTGCCGTCGCCGACCGTACGCACCGAGGTGCCGGTGGGCGCTGCGTAGTCGATGCCGTTGTGCTGGCGCCAGCTGTTCAGGATCGGATGCATGCGCATCGCAAAGCCGCTCGACACGCGCGAGAACTCGACCGGCGTGGCCAGATAGGCCTTGCGCAGGCTGTCGCCGTTCGGGCGGTAGTAGCTGCCCTTCTGGCCCGCGCCCGGGGGCTGGAACCACACGGCCTGGTGGATCTTGCCGTTGTTCTCGAACTCGGCCGAGAGCACGCGGCCGCTGCGCAGCGCCTGGCCGTCGGCTTCGAAGGTTTCGTAGACCACGGCGAAGCGGTCGCCCTTGCGCAGCGCGCGCACATCGACGTCGCCTGCAAAGATGTCGGCCAGCTGGCTCGCCACCGCATCGGGAATGCGCGAGTCGTCGGTGGCGGCGAACAGCGAGGTGCGGATGGTGCCGCTGGCAAGGCGGGAGCCTGGCGTCAGCGTATCGCGCTCGGTGAGGGCGACAAAACCGACCGGCGTGCGCTCGATGACGAAGCGCTTGAAGCCGCCGTCGCCGTCGGGAATCCAGCGGGCGCTGAGCTTCTTGAGCTGGTTTTCCTGCGTGGCTTCGGCCGTGATGGTGCGGCCGGCGCGGGCGAACAGCGCATTGCGAGCTTCGCCGCTGCCGCGCACGAAGGCGGTGGCGGCGGGGTCGGAAATGCCCAGGCGCTTCAGCAGGGCCTCGGCCGTGTCGCTCGAGCGGGTGATATCGGTGCGAAACAGCGTGAAGCTGAAGTTTTCGAGCGAAGCGGTCTGGTCCGAGAAGGACTGGGGCGCGGTGGCTTCGAGAATCTGGTGGACCGGGAGGTCGGAGGCGTCAGGACCCAGCGAGGCCACCGCGAGGGTGCCGGCGCTCAGCAAGGCCGCCGCGATGACAGCGGTGATCTGCTTGGGGTAGGTCCGGAACGTATAGGCCACGCGAGAAGCGAGAAGCTCCTCGGCGGCAAGAATGCCGTTGATCAAACTTTGAATTCCAGCTCAGGTTCTGCAAATCCGTGCTGCAAGGCCCAGTGCGTTCAGGGCGGCAGGAGACGGTGCGGAAAAAGCGCCGCTTAGAATTCGGCGCTTGAAAGGTCGGGCTGAGTATAGCTTCGGCAACCCAAAGTCAGCTAAAAAAAGCCCATGAACGCCGAATCTGTTACATCCATGAGCCTCTCAAATAGTGTAGGACGTGCGCTCGAAATATCCCTCCGCGGCGCCGATGAATTGCTGCCCCAGGACGAGTGGGTGCGCAAGCTCCAGCGCGCCGAGGCCACCGGAACCCCCCTGCGCATCAAGCTGGGGCTCGATCCGACCGCCCCGGATATTCATATCGGACACACCGTGGTGCTCAACAAGATGCGCCAGCTCCAGGACCTGGGACACCGGGTCATCTTCCTGATCGGCGACTTCACCAGCACCATCGGCGACCCCTCCGGGCGCAACAACACCCGCCCGCCGCTCACCCGGGAGCAGATCGAGGCCAACGCCCAGACCTACTACAGGCAGGCCAGCCTGGTGCTGGACCCCGAAAAGACCGAGATTCGCTACAACTCCGAGTGGAGCGACCCGCTGGGCGCCCGCGGCATGATCCAGCTTGCCGCCAAGTACACGGTGGCCCGGATGATGGAGCGCGACGACTTCAACAAGCGCTTCAAGGCCGGCCAGTCGATCTCGGTGCACGAGTTCCTCTACCCGCTGATGCAGGGCTACGACTCGGTGGCGCTCCGGAGCGACCTCGAGCTGGGCGGTACCGATCAGAAATTCAACCTGCTCGTTGGCCGCCATCTCCAGCAGGAATATGGCCAAGAGCCGCAGTGCATACTCACTATGCCTCTGCTGGAGGGGCTCGACGGCGTCGAAAAGATGTCCAAGAGCAAGAACAACTACATCGGCATCAGCGAAGACCCCAACACCATGTTCGCCAAGGTGCTGTCGATTTCCGACGACCTGATGTGGCGCTGGTACACGCTGCTGAGCTTCCAGTCGTTGGCACAGATCGAAGCGCTGAAGACGGAGATTGCGGGCGGCCGCAACCCCAAGGATGCGAAAGTTGCGCTGGCCAAGGAAATCACCACGCGCTTCCACAGCGCGGCGGCGGCCGACACGGCCGAGCAGGATTTCATCAACCGCAGCAAGGGCGGCGTGCCGGACGAGATTCCCGAGGTGTCGCTCGCTGGCGCACCGCTGGGCATCGCGCAGGTGCTCAAGCAGGCGAATCTGGCGTCTTCAGCCGGGGAGGGCAACCGCCTGATCGACGGCGGCGGCGTGCGGGTCGATTCGGCGGTGATCAGCGACAAGGCACTGAAGCTGCCCGCGGGCAGCTACGTGGTGCAGGTCGGCAAGCGCAAGTTTGCGCGGGTCACGCTGAGCTGATCGATTACCGGACTTCGATGGTGACGCGCCGGTTGCGCGGCTCGTCCACCTCGTCGGCGGTCTGCACGGCCAGGTCGCGCTCGCCGCGGCCGACCGCCTCGATGCGGCTGGCCGGGAACTGGCGCTCCACGAACAGCTGAACCACTTCCTGCGCCCGGCGGCGCGACAACTGGTCGTTCTGCTCGCCGCTGCCCTTGGTGTCGGTATGGCCCGTCACCACGATGTCACCGCCGCTGCGCGCCAGCGCCGCCGCCAGCGCCTCGGTCATGATCTGCTGCGAAGCCGGGGTCAGCGTGGTGCCGCCGACCTCGAAAAACACCGTGTAGCGCTGCGGCGGAGGTGGACGCATGTCGAAAAGCGGCTTGTTCTCGGCCTGAACCCGGGCCGCATCGGCCTGGTCGACCACCGGAGCGCCGCTGGCGCCCACTGCGGCCGTTGCCCGCTGGTAGGGCTTGGAGAGGACTTCTTCCCCGTCCTTGGCGCGCACCACGACGGCGGACGGCGTGGCGTCGGCCTGCGGAAGCAGGACCACCCGCGTGCCCGGCGTCGAACAAGCGGCAAGGAATACGGTGGTCAGTGCGGTTGCAAGAAGGAGTGGAGGGCGGTGCAACGTCATCGTCATCATGGCTGGGCGTCGGCTTGCACGATGAAGTCGGTGCCGCGAATACCGATGGTGGCCGTTTGCGTCTCGACCCGCACCGCGTCCGGGTTCGTCTTGCCGATCAGGCCGGTGATCATGCGCATCGAGCCGCGCAGCAGCGACACCAGCAGGCCGCCGTCGCGCGTGGTGGCGTCGAAGTGGAACTCCTTCAGGTCCATCCGCGACGAGGGGCCGACCACCAGGGTCGTGTCGTCGCGCAGCACCACGGAGGCCGAGGAGTCCGGGCCCGTCACGATGCGGTCCACGGCGCCCAGCGCATCGCCCGGGCTCGCGCGGCGCGCGGTGCCGGCGCCGCTGAGCAGCTGCACGTCACCGCGCACCGACTTCACGAAGCCGGCCTGGAGCTCGGCGGTGGCCGCAACCGGCGCTGCCGGGGCGGGCGGAGACGTCTGGGCCTGGGCCAGCAGGGTGGCGCCCAGCAGGGTGAGGCCACCCCAAGCGATCAGGAAATTTTTCATCGTCCGACTCTCTGCGAATGGAATGTTTCGCAATAGTCATAAATACTAAGGCGAAGGCGTTACACATGGACACTGCGCCCATAATTCAGCGTCATCTTGCGGCCTTTTGCCGCTTTTGGCGTCGTCTTTTGTCGATAAGCCGCTCCGATTGTCCATGGCGCTCACGCCCAAAACACTGCTCCGCGTCTCCGTCGCCGTCGCCTTGCTCACGATCGTGCTCAAGGGCCTGGCAGGCTACATCACGAATTCGATGGGCCTGATCTCCGATGCGATGGAGTCCTTCGTCAATCTTGCCAGCGCCATGTTCGCCTTGGCCATGGTGACCATCGCCGAGCGGCCGGCCGACGAGGATCATCCCTACGGCCATCACAAGGCCGAGTATTTTTCCTCTGGCTTCGAAGGCATCCTGATCATCGGGGCCGCAGCGGCGATCCTCTGGGTGTCCGTGCAGCGGCTGCTGTCGCCCCAGCCGCTCGAGCAATTGGGCTGGGGCCTGGCACTGTCGGTGGTCAGCTCGGGCTTCAATGCGGCGCTGGCCGTTGCGCTGTTCCGTGCGGCGCGCACCTACCGCTCCATTGCACTGGAGGCCGACGGCCGCCACCTGATGACCGACGTCTGGACCTCGGCCGGGGTGGTGGTCGGCATCGTCGCCGTGCACTTCAGCGGCTGGCTCTGGCTCGACCCGCTGCTGGCCATCGGCGTGGCGCTGAACATCGCGCGCGAAGGCTTCAAGCTGGTGTGGCGCTCGTCGCAGGGCCTGATGGACGAGGCCCTCGACGCCGAAACGCTCGCGACCGTGCGTGCCACGCTCGATGCCTTCGCGGCACGCCAGCCCGATGGCAACCGGCTGCGCTTCGACGACATGGTGACGCGCGGCGCCGGCCAGCGCCGCTTCGCCGACCTGCACATGCACGTGCCCGGCGACTGGACCCTGCAGCGTGCCGCCGGCATGCGCGACGAACTGGAGCAGGCCCTGATGGACGCCGTGCCCGGCCTGCGCGTCACCATCCAATTGCTGCCGCTGACCATGGAAGCGCGCGCGACTCAAATCGTGGAACCACAACATCCGTGAAAGCCATCCTCCAGCGCGTCGCGAACGCGCGCGTCGACATCGCCGGCGAGACCGTCGGCGCCATCGATGCCGGTCTCCTGATCCTTCTGTGTGCCGAGCGCGGTGACGGCGATGCGCTCGCCGGTCGCATGCTCACCAAGATCCTCAAGCTGCGCATCTTCCCGGACGAGGCCGGCAAGATGAACCGCAGCGTGCAGGACATCGGCGGCGGGCTGCTGGTCGTGAGCCAGTTCACGCTGGCGGCCGATGTGAGCGGCGGCAACCGCCCCAGTTTCACGCTGGCCGCGCCGCCCGACGAGGGGCGGCGACTCTACGAATACTTCGTGGCGCAGGCGCGTGCCGTGCATCCGGTGGTGGCGACCGGCGAGTTCGGCGCCGACATGCAGGTGCACCTGCTCAACGACGGGCCGGTGACGATTCCGCTGCAGATGAACTAGGGCCTGTTAACGCTATGCAAGGGGTCGCGAAGCTCGCCACAGCCCGCCCATCAAGGCGCGTGACGCCGTGCGTGCGTCCGCACGCACAAGGAACGCAACGCCGAGGGGCGGGCTGTGGCGAGCTTCCCTTCGGGTTGCTTCGCAAAGGGGCCGTCTGCGGCGTTGCCCGCGCTTGCAAGGCACCAGCC
>NZ_JBFUHN010000058.1:0-44571 GCF_056402375.1 Variovorax sp. P4_B10
CCTCTGCCTCGAAGACATCGAATACCTCAAGTTCCGCACGCTGGTTCGCACGCCTGAATGGCAGGCCGCATTCCTCGACCGGCCGCTCGAGGAACGTCGTGCACTYGCCCGCTCCATGCGCGTGCAGAGCGAAGACCGCAAGCGCAACCCCTCGGCGGTCTGGGCCGACGTGGACTCCAATGCTGCACGCCAATGGCTGCAGCAGGCCCATGCGCACACGCTGGTGCACGGCCACACGCACCGGCCGGCCGATCACGACCTGGGCAACGGCCTGCACCGCGTCGTGCTGAGCGACTGGGATGCCGCAGCCCATCCGCCGCGCGCACAGCTGCTGTGCCTGTCTGCCGCCGGCGCGCAACGCGTCGACCTGCGCTAGCTGCGCCGCACCGCCGATGTTCAAGTGGCTGCGCCGGCTGCGCACCTTGCCCCCGATTCCCGACACCGCGTGGCAGGCCACGCTGGCACGCTACGCCTTCCTGGGTGACCGCCCTCCTGCCGAGCAGCAGCAGTTGCGAACCCTGGCCGCCGAGTTCCTGCGCGACAAGGAATTTCACGGCGCCCAAGGCTTCGTCATCACCGACGAGGTCGCGCTGGCGATCGCGGCCCAGGCCGTACTGCCCGTGCTGCACCTGAAGGGGCATCTGGCCTGGTACGACGATTTCGTCGGCATCGTCGTGCATCCGTCCGAGGTCGTGGCGCAGCGCAAGGTCGTCGATGAAGCCCAGGTCGTGCACGAATACGAAGAGGTCGTGGCCGGCGAAGCCATGGATCGCGGCCCGGTGATGCTCAGCTGGCAGGACGTGCTCGCAAGCAGCATCACCAGCGAAGGCGGCTACAACGTCGTGATCCACGAGTTCGCCCACAAGATCGACATGCGCGGCGGCGATGCCGACGGCTGCCCGCCACTGCCGGCCGGCTTCGCAGGCCGTCGCAGCGCCCGCGAAGCCCGCGCCGCCTGGCTCGCCGTGCTGCAGCCCGCCTACGACGGCTTCCGCGAAAAAACCATCATGGCCGACCGCTTCGGCGCCGAGCCGCCGTGGCTCGATGCCTATGGCGCGACCTCGATCAGCGAGTTCTTCGCGGTGGCCTGCGAGGCCTACTTCGTGAACCGCCCGAACTTCGCCAGAGACTTTCCCGCGGTGGTGGCTCTCTTCGACGAATTCTTTCGACCTAAACAGCCCTGAGCGCCCGCCGTACCGGCGTTTATAGCTACATATTTGATAGCGATTTGCCCTTTACCATTGACGGGTTATCAACTCGTCAAAAAAGGTAAACGACATGAGGGATTGGTTCTATCAGCTCACGGGCAAGGCATGGATCGCGCTGCTGTTCGGCATCGGCATCCTGGGCTGGGCCGCCTATGCGCAATTCAAGGCAGGCGCCGATACGCATGGCACCGCCGTGGAAGACCTGGTGGCCAAGAGCGGCACGATCGTCAGCGGCAGCGAAATCACCGAAACCACCAAGCGCCGCCGTGGCGGCAGCACGACGCGCCACTACTTCGTGCTCGATGCCAAGCTGGCCGACGGCAGCACCGAAAAATGGCGCGTGGACTACGCTATCGGCCGCCGCAAGCTCGAGCCGCTGATCGACGAAGCCGTCGATGTCCGCGTCGATCCTTCGGACAACAATCTGGTCTACGAAGTCAAGCTCAAGGGCCAGCCTGTCGTTGCTCTCGCCGATGTGCAAAAGATCATGGAGAACAAGGACAAGGCAGCGGCATCGGTCGCCACGGACAAGAGCACGCTGATCGTCGGTGCCGTCGCCCTGCTGCTGGGCATCGGGGGGCTGTTCATCCGGCGGCGGATTGCCAGCGGCTATGCGACGGAGCAAGCCACCGCCGTCCAGACGCCCACGATCGGCGAGAAGGTCTGACAAGCCCTCAGGACACGACGCTCCCAAACAAGAAGGAAGAAGGCGCCCCGCGGGGCGCCTTCTTCGTGGTCTTTTGGCCTGTGCGCCGCCTTACTTGCGCAGCAAGGCCTTCAACGCGTTCTGCAGCCGGCGTGCGCTGGTCGCATCGTGCGCCGCGGCCAGCACCTTGCCTGCGTCCTGGCCCCAGGTCTGTGCCGGTGCCGGATCGCCCCGCTTCGTCAGCAGCTTGAGTTGCAGGGCGCGGCGCGCGTCGAGCTGCTCGGCGGGCGTCGGCACTTCGGCGGCCATTTCCAGGCGCAGCAGCGCTTCGGCGGCGTCGCTCGCGGCAGCCGTCGGCGCACTGCCGACGGCTTGCGACCACGTGGTGCGCACAGCCGGCGAGACCGCACGGCCCAGTTCCTGAACGCTCGGCAAGCGTGCGGCATCGCGCTGCTCCCAAGCGCCAAGCACCTGCGTCAGCGCCTCGCCGTGGGCCTGCGCCGCGAGTTTGCGCAATGCCATGTCCGCACGTTCGAGCGCTTCGCGCTGGGCCCGGAAGGCCGCATCGCCGAGACGCGGGCCGCGATCTTCGAAGCGCGGGGGACGATCGCCGAAGCGGCCAGCCGGTGCGCCGCGATCGCCGCGTGCATCGGGGCGAGGACCGCCGCGATCGCCCGGGCGACCCGGGCCGCCGGGGCCCGCTGGCCGGCCACCATCGCGCCGGTCGCCGAACTTGCCACCTGCGCGGCCTGCAGGCGCCGCTTCCGTCTTCCTGCTGCCAGGACGGTCGTCGCCGCGCATGGCCACGACCGGCTTGGGGGCCGGCTTCGGCGCGGCGGCCGGGGCCTGGCTTTCGACAGCGGCAGCTTCGCCGGCATCGTGGGCTTCGCCATCGGTGCGTGCAGAGGCGTCGGCACCATCGGCTGGCGCCACGAGATCGGAAGCCGCGGCATGCGCTGGCTCGGCAAGTGCAGCTGGCGATGCCTCTGCATCGCTCGGGCTCGGTGCCTGTTCGGCGCTCTCGCCGAATTCGGCCGCGGCTTGTCCGGGGGCGACGATTTCAGTGGCACCGACCGACGGACCGTCGCTCGCCGTTGCGGCCTCTTCGGCCTTCGGCGCGGGCGGCGGCGCTTCGCCGCGCAGCGCGCCTTCGAGGCGGGCGATGGCTGCACGAATCTTCTGCACGTCGCCGCCGGCGTTGGCTGCATCCAGCGCCTTGGAGGCGTCGAGCACATGGCGGTCGTGCTCGCTCATGGCGGCCGACACCTTTTCGCGCTCGGCCGTCTTGCGGTTGAAGGCTTCGTCGATGGGCGCGCGGAACGCGTCCCACAGCTTCTGTTCATGGCGGCGGTCGAGTGGCACGCTCTGCGCCTCGGCCTGCCAGCGCTGCTGCAGCGCCTTGACGGCGTCGATGCGCAGCATCGGCTGGGCGCCAAGTTCGGTGGCCTCGGCGATCATGGCCTGGCGGCGTTCGACACTCGCCTTCTGCGCCGTTTCGAACGGTGCGCGCGCGGCGCCGAAGGCTTCGTTCCACTGTGGCTGCAGCTCGGCAAACACCTTCTCGCCCACATGGCCGGCATCGCGCCAGCGGTCTGCGAATTGATGCAGCGCGCGGTTGTGCGCCTTCAGGTCGGAGGCGCCGGCATGCTCGGCCGCCCAGGCCTTGACCTCCTCGATCAGCGCCACACGATGGGCGCGATGCTCGGCCGCGTCGGCGCGCACCTTCTCGAGCCAGGCCTCGACCACCTTGTGGGCTTCGTTGCAGGCTTCATCGAAACGCTTCCACAGCGCATGGTTCGGCACGCCGCCCTGGTCGGCCTGTTTCCATTGGTCGCGCAGTGCACGCAGCGTTTCCTGCATCTTGCGGCCGCCGAGGGCCTGGCCTTCGGGGCGCTTGAGCAGGCCTTCGGCCTTGGCCACGAGGTCTTCGCGCACCTTGTCGGCGCTCCAGCGCTGCCAGCCTTCGAGCTCGCCGGCTGCGACCAGCGCGGCATGCACGCGGGCTTCGAGCGGCGCCTCGACCGACTTGCCGTGTTCCTTGAGCACTGCGCGCAGCGCAGCAGCCGCGCCGGCGCTGGCCTTGCCGTGGCCTTCGGCAGTTTCCTGTTCGAGCTTGGCAAGCGCGGCCTGCACGGCGTCCTGTGCAGCAGCACGCACGGCCGGGTCGACCTTGGGTGCGGCAGGCCGTGCGGGCGCTGCGGCCTTGGGCGCAACCACCTCGCCGCGCGCAGTGCGCAGCTCGTCGGCCCACACGGGCACGGGCGGCAGCGGGGCTGCGGCATCGGCAGCGGCGGCAATTGCCTGCGCCAGCGCGCTGTGGAACGCGTCCGACACGACCAGCAGCTGCGACTTCGACGCGTCGAGCTGCGGCGCGAACTTGGCGTCGAGGCTGTTCCAGTTGAGGTCGGAAGCGATGTCGGCGGCCTGCTGCTGCCAGTGGTTCACGTCGGAGCGCAGCGATTCCTCGGCGGCCTGGGCGTCCTGCCAGCCCTTGGTGGACAGCACTTCGAAGCGCTGCGCCAGCAGCACGGCGGCTTCGCGATGAACCTGGGCGCGGTGTTGCAGGTCTTCGATGCCCTTCACGCGTTCGGCCAGCTTCAGCTTGAGGCCTGCCAGCGGTTCGCGCGACAGCGGCGCGCCGGCCTTGGCGGCGTCGCGCTGCCAGGCCAGTGCATCGGCGATGTTGAGCTTGGACTGGCCCAGCAGCGCCTCGGCCTTTTGCGCCCATTCGGCGGCCATGGCTTCCTGGCCCTTGGCGCGCTTGAGTTCATCGAGCTTCTCGCGCAGCAGGCGCGCCGCGCCCTTGTCGCGACCGCTCAACTCCTTGAAGACTTCCTGCATCTGCTCGGACGCGGGGTTGCCCGCGAGCCAGTCGCGGATGCGCGCGGCGCGCTCGCCCGAAGTCGGCGCGGTGAAGGCGCCGCTGGTGAGCGTGTCGAGGGCCTGAAGGTCGTGTGGCTTGGAAGAAGTAGAGGTCACTGCGCGAAATCGTTGTCTTAGTAGAGAAAGCGAAGGCGCCGGCAAAGGCCGGCGCACATCGACATTTTCACCCACTTGCGGTTGGCCGCTGAATTCCGTTGAGAAACGGTGGCGAACGCAGGTTTGCGGGCTGGGAGCTTAACGGACTACATATATAGCAAGCTCAAGCGAAAAACCAAGTGACCGCTCTCACTTCATGGTCAGGCTCAGCTCGGCACCCGGCTTCCAGTCGGCACCGCTGGCCGTGGTGCGCACCGCGCCCAGGAACAACCGCTCGCTCGGCAGCTTCTGCGCCAGCAAGTAATCGCGCACGGCGGCGCCACGCTCGACCGCCAGCTGCCGCATCGACTCCTCGTCGACCGGAATGCTCGCGAGCAGCAGGTTTTCCATTTCGTTGACGGGCAGGTCCTTGGCCAGCCCGACGAGGTTGCGCGGCTTCGTGATGTCGGCGCGCTTGTAGACCGCGGTCAGCAACTCGGGGTATTCGGCATCGGTGACCGACGGCACGTCGGTGCCGGTCTGGCCGGCACGCACTGCGACGCGACGCTTCTCGGCCTGGGTAAGCTGGCGCACGCGCTGGCGCTGGTAGGCGTCGCGCTCCTTGTCGAGGCTGGAAGTGCCGACGACCGTCATCTGCAGGGTCGGCCGTTCGGTCAGGGCCTTCACGACCTTGTCCAGGCTTTCCCTGGCGCTGGCGCTGAGTGCCGAGCTGCCCGGCTCGAAGGTGACGGCGCTCGATTCGCCGCTGCCGCCGCCGAGACCGCCCGTGAGCAGGCTGAACGGCGACGTCACTGCCTTGACGATCAGGTTGACCACCGCCTTCCAGATCAGCGGGCCGACGCTGAACTGCGGATCGTTGAGCGAACCGCTGAGCGGCAGCTCGACATCGATCACGCCATTGCGGTCGGCCAGCAGGGCTACCGCCAGCTTCACCGGCAGGCTGTTGGGGGCGCCGCTGACTTCGTCGCCGAACCGAAGCTGGTTGAGCACCAGCTTGTTGGTGGCCGTCAGCTGCCCATCGGGCGCGACCTTGTAGTTGACATCCATGCTCATCTTGCCCCGCTCGATGCCGTGGCCGGCGTAGCGCACCGAGTACGGCGACAGCGGCGCGAGGTCGAGGTCGCGCATCTTGGCGGTGATGTCGAGTTCGATCGGTTTGACCAGCGGGTTGAGTTTGCCGGTGATTTCGAGCGCTGCGGTCTGCTGGGCCTTGCCGCGCAGTTCCAGGTCGGCCAGCGCCGGCCGGCCGCCCTCGCCCTTCGGCGGGTTCGACGAGAAGGAGCTGAGCTTGCCGGTCAGCTCGCTGAGGTCGGCCGAGTAGTTGGGCTTGACGAACAGGTCGGTGAAGTCGATCTTGCCGTTGACCAGGCTCATCGGGCCGAAATTGATGACCGGCTTGGGGCCGGTGTCATTCGCAGCCTGGGCCGTGGCAACCGGCGCCGCGGCGGCCTTGGCCGGCTCGGGGCTGCCGCCGACCATGGCCTCGGCCGACACCGGTGCGCCGCCCGAGGCCTGCGAAGGCGCCTGGCGGGTCGTGGTGGTGGTGCCGCCCGGGCCCTTGCGGGTCTTGGCTTCGGTGGTCGCAGCCGCGGCCGCAGCGCCTTCGGCCTCGCCCTTCTTGGTCAGGCTCAGCAGGTTGAGCCGGCCGGTGGGGTCGACGATCACGCGGGCGAAGAAGTCGGTCAGCGTGGTCTCGCGCACGTCCACATTCGGCGGCGCGTTGGGCGCCATGCTCACCTGCAGGCCGCGGAGGCTCAGGGTCTTCCAGCTCAGCAACTGGTTGGTGTTGCGGTCGAAGCCGGGCGACTGGGTGAGCGAGACGCTGTTGGCGCGGAAGTCGTCGAGCGCGGTGTCGCCGGCCAGCTTGACGGTCATGCCCGCGGGCGCCGTCGCATAGTGCACCGTGCCGCGATAGCTCGCGAAGGCGCGGCGGATGTCGACGTTGAGCGCGTCGGCGTAATAGGCCTTGAAGGCGTGCGCGGGGAACGAGACCACCTCGAGTCGCCCCTCGGCCGCCAGCGGCTTGAGCACCACGTTGCCCTTGTAGTCGAAGCGGCCCGGTTCGGAGCGCCCGGAGCCGATGTGGCCCGAGACCTGCAGCGGCGACGCGGTGTTGGTTTCGGGCGCGATCTTCTGCGCGTTCAGCTTGAAGGCCGTGACCTCGATCGCCACCGGCGTCGCGCCCGCCTTGTCGGCATACGAGACGCTGCCGTTGTCGACCGCCAGGGTACCGATGGTCAGCGCCCAGGGCTTGGTGTTGGCATYGGCCTTGGCCGATCCGGCGCCCACCGGCTTGGGTGCCGCCACCTTGGCTTCGGCGGCGCCTTCCTTGGCACCGCCACCGGCGGCCGGCGTTCGGAGCCAGCGCTCGAACATCCAGCGCTTCTCGTTGTCGCGCTCGACGCGCACCTTGGGGTTGGTGGCTGTGAACGAAGCAATGGCCAGCGTGTGCTGCGTCATGTCGACTTCGGCGTCGATCAGCTCGAAGCGGCCGACGCTGGCCAGCGCAGTCTTGGCCTGGGTCAGTGCGAGGCCGTCGGCAGCCAGGCGCCGGGCCTTGAACTTGAGATCGGGCTTGGCCCAGGCGATGTCGATCTGCCCGCTGAGCTTGCCGTCGAGCGTAGGCTCCAGGCTCTGCGCCAGATAGGGAGCGGCCAGCGACAGCGGCAGCGCGTCGACCTCGGTCTGCACGTCCGCCACCTTGTCGGTGGCGCTGCCCTTGAACTTGAGCGTGGCCCCGGCGATGGCGGTGCTGCCGTCGAACTGGGCCGGCTTCTCCATCGGCCAGGTGACCGCAGTGACGTCGAGCCCCAGCTCGGTCAGGTCGACGGCCGCCGCGGGCTTGACGGTTTCGTCACGCCAGCCGATGCGGCCACCGCTCAAGGCCACCTTGTCGACCTGTACGTTCAGCTTGGGCTTTTCCGCCGTCTTGCCGTTCGGGGCACTGGCAGCGGCGGCGGGCAGCGGCGCCACCTTTTCCGCGGCCCCCGTGGCCGGGTCCGTCGCCATCAGGTTGAGCTGGCCCGCCGCATCGCGCGCGACCACGAGCTGCGGATTGGCCAAGGCCACTTCGCTCAGGTGGAACACGGACTCCAGCGGACGCAGGTCTGCCAGCGCCAGCTTGAGCGAGTCGAAGCCCAGCAGGTCGCGGCCCCTGGCATCGCTCAGCTTGGCGCCGTGCGCCTCTACCGTCCCGGTGATCTTGAGGCCGGTCGTCGCCGCCTGCTGGAAATCGATCTTCAGATCGGCATCGAGACTGCCGGCCTGCAGCTTCACCGGCAGGCCGCCGGGGATGTAGCCGAGGTAAGGCACCAGGTCGAGGCCCTTGAACTGCACATGGGCATCGGTCTTGCGGCTTTCCGCAAAAGGCGTGCTGAAGGCGGCCGAGTCGAACTTGCCGCCGTTGAGCGTGAAGACCAGCTTGGGCTCGGTCTTGATCTCGCGCTTGGAAGCGAGGTTGCTCAGGAAAGGCACGCTGAGCATGAAATTGCGCAGCTGGTGCTTGCGCTTGACCGTCTGGTCGTCGAAGTCGACCGCGCCGTCCTTGATCGAGATGTTGTAGATGGCAAAGCGCGCCGGTTCGGCCTTGGGATCGGGCGGCGGACCCGATGCCAGCTTGGCCAGGATGTCGTCGATGTCGTACTTGCCGTCGGCCAGGTGCGTCAGCAGGACCGCGGGCGACTCGACTGTCACCGTGTCGATGACAGGTGCCAGCCGGAAAAGAGATTGGAGTTCGGCATCGGCATAGATGCGCTTGATGGCCAGTTGCGGCTGCTTGCCGTCGGCGGTGGCGATGCGCAGGTCGCTCAGCGCGAGTTCGAGTGTCCAGGGCTTGAAATCGATCTTGCCGACCGTAACCTGCCGGCCCAACTTCTCGCTTGCGATCTTTTGAAGCTGGCTCTTGGCGATCGGCGGTACCGCCAGCCAGGCAATGACCCAGAAGGCCAACAGAACCAGCAACGCGACGATCCCACGTCGCACCCATTTGTTTTGTTTGAGCGAAGCTAAATCCATCGCCGGAGTGTGCCGCAAACACGTGGAGGGGCAGAAACAAGAAAGCCCGGCAACGCGACTGAATGCCTTGTTGCCGGGCTTGATGGCGGGCACAAAACCCATGCCATCGATTCGCGCGACCGGAAGTCAATGGTTCCTGCCGTGCTGGCAGCAAGAGATTGCCGCCGTGAATCCTCCATCGTTCGAGTCCTTGGACTTGCACCTCGGACTGCCTGACTTCGGAAAAGCGCCTGAAAACTCAGGCCCGTCCAGATTAGGCGTCGCACCCTTGCATTGCAAACCCAATTTTCCAAGGGATTTCCCTTAGGCCAAGCCCTCTGAAACCGCCAACCTTTAAAACAATTATTAGCATAAGAAACATATTTCATATGCTTGACCGTGTATTTAGCCACGTTAGAATCCCGCCAGCCCTGACTGCCAGATGCAGCAGGGACTCCTGAATCCGCTGCCGAATTCCCCCGGCTTGATCAGGTCGCCGCGCTCTCACCCTACACACCCATGCGCGGAGCCTGATTCGTACCAATCCAAGCGCCGTTGCCTTCATCCATCGCCTCTCCAGGCGTTGCGAGCAGGTGCCGCACAGAAAGGAAGAGCGATGAACAAGGCGTTTGATGCCACGGCCCGCGGGCTGAGGACCTTCGTGTCCGATGTGGCAGACGGCTTTTTTGAAATCACCCACAACGGGTTTGCGTTGGTCGGTTTGGCCATCGTGTTCGCGGCCCTCGCCCTCGTGGCACGGCCCGATCTGCGCCAGACCGGCGAGGAACAGCTCATGGGCTGGCTGCAGTCGCGCAAGCCCGCGCCCGAAGTCACGGACCTCGAGCCGACCGCCATCGAGCGCACCACGGCCGCGAGCCCCGGGGACCTGCCCAAGCAGCAGGCCGCCGTGGCTTACTGGCTGAGCAAGAAGTACCGCGTTGCGGCCGAGCCGCTGAGCGTGCTGGTTGCAGAGGCCTACACGATCGGCAAGCGAACCAAGCTCGACCCGACGCTGATCCTCGCCATCATGGCTGTCGAATCCAGCTTCAACCCCTTCGCCCAGAGCCAGGTCGGCGCCCAGGGCCTGATGCAGGTCATGACCCGCGTGCACGGCGACAAGTACGAAAGCGCGGGCGGCACGCTCACCGCCTTCGACCCGGTGACCAACATGCGCGTCGGCGTCAAGGTATTGCAGGAATGCATCGCCCGTGCCGGCTCGCTCGAAGGCGGCCTGCGCTATTACGTGGGTGCCGCCAATCTGGAAGACGACGGCGGCTACGCCGGCAAGGTGATGGCCGAGCGCGAACGCCTGCTGCAGGTCGCCAACGGCCGTGCGCCGTCGGTGACGCCGCCGCCGACCACCGTGCGCGCACAGCCGATCCCCATCGTGGTGCCGGCCAAGCGGGAAGAAGCCTCCGAGCCTGCGAAGGTGGCCCTGCTCTCCGCTGTTTCCTGAAGGTCGTCCGGCCGGGTGTGCGCTACACTCGGCCTGTACGCGACTGGCGATAGGCGCAGCACCCGAACAGGTGCCACGCGCTGACGTGGAATACCACTGGGAAGCGTGCCGCCTGACACAACAGGCGTTCAGCCGTTCGCCTGGGCAGCCCTTGTTTGGTTGAAGAACAAGGACCTCGTCTTCAAAGGACTGCCATGTACCAACGCAATATCCTGGTCGAACAGACCGATCCCGAGATCTGGGCTGCGATTCAAGCCGAAAACGCGCGCCAGGAACACCACATCGAGCTGATCGCCAGCGAGAACTACGCCTCGCCGGCCGTCATGGCCGCCCAGGGCTCGCAGCTCACCAACAAGTACGCCGAAGGCTACCCGGGCAAGCGCTACTACGGCGGCTGCGAGCATGTCGACGTGGCCGAGCAGCTGGCCATCGACCGCGTCAAGCAGATTTTCGGCGCCGACGCCGCCAACGTGCAGCCGCATTGCGGCGCCTCGGCCAACGAAGCCGTGATGCTGGCCTTCCTGAAGCCCGGCGACACCATCATGGGCATGAGCCTGGCCGAAGGCGGCCACCTCACCCATGGCATGCCTCTCAACATGAGCGGCAAGTGGTTCAACGTGGTGAGCTACGGCCTGGACGCCAACGAAGCCATCGACTACGACGCGATGGAGCGCAAGGCGCATGAGCACATGCCCAAGCTGATCATCGCGGGCGCTTCGGCCTACTCGCTGCGCATCGACTTCGAGCGCTTCGCCAAGGTGGCCAAGGATGTCGGCGCGATCTTCATGGTCGACATCGCCCACTACGCCGGCCTCGTGGCCGCGGGCGTGTACCCCAACCCGGTGCCGCACGCCGACGTCGTCACCTCGACCACCCACAAGAGCCTGCGCGGTCCGCGCGGCGGCATCATCCTGATGAAGTCGCAGCACGAGAAGGCCATCAACAGCGCGATCTTCCCGGGCCTGCAAGGCGGCCCGCTGATGCACGTGATCGCCGCCAAGGCCGTCGCGTTCAAGGAGGCGATGGCGCCCGAGTTCAAGGCCTACCAGCAACAAGTGGTCAAGAACGCCCAGATCGTGGCCGACACCCTCACCGAGCGCGGCCTGCGCATCGTGAGCGGACGCACCGAAAGCCATGTGATGCTGGTCGACCTGCGCGCCAAGGGCATCACCGGCAAGGAAGCCGAAGCCGTGCTGGGCAGCGCCCACATGACGATCAACAAGAACGCGATCCCGAACGACCCGGAAAAGCCGATGGTCACGAGCGGCGTGCGCATCGGCACCCCGGCGATGACCACGCGCGGCTTCAAGGACGAAGAAGCCCGCATCACCGCGAACCTGGTCGCCGACGTGCTCGAGAACCCGCGCGACGCGGCGAACATCGACACGGTGCGCGCCAAGGTTCACGCCTTGACGAGCCGCTTCCCCGTCTATCGCTGATCCAGGCGCTCCGACCGCATGAAATGCCCTTTTTGCGGTCATCTCGAAACGCAGGTCGTCGAGACCCGCGTTTCTGAGGACGCCGACTTCGTTCGCAGGCGCCGTCAGTGCAGCGCCTGCGACAAGCGCTTCACCACCTACGAGCGCCCTGACGTCAATTTTCCGGTGGTCGTGAAGAAAGACGGCAGCCGCGCCGACTTCGACTCGACCAAGGTGCGTGCCTCGATGATGCTGGCTCTGCGCAAGCGCCCGGTGAGCATCGAGCAGATCGACACCGCCCTGCTGCGCATCGAGCAGAAGCTGCTGGCCAGCGGCCTGCGTGAAATCGATTCCACAAAGGTCGGCGAACTCGTGATGCGCGAACTCAAGCGCCTGGACAAGGTGGCCTACGTGCGCTTTGCCTCGGTGTACCGCAGCTTCGAGGACGTGGACGAGTTCAGGCAGCTGTTGCGGGACATCTGAACCGACGGCGTTCAGGCGCCGCTTTCTCCCTTGTCGCCTTTGGCGCACGCCCCCGAGCCGCAATCGCCGCTCACATCCGGATTGCAGACCCTGGCCCGTCCCGAGGCCGAGACGACGATCGACGCCCTGCGTCCGGTGTCGGCCTTCAGCGTCAGACAGCCGGCGCCGAAACCGGACCGGGTCGCCTGGCGTGAAAACCCGTTGCTGTCATAGCGCAAGCCCTGCGCAAAGCCGCCTCCCAGCGTCGCGTCGACACTCACACCTTGCGGCAACCGGCCGAAGCTCCGCAGCGTTTGCGGGGATTCATCCGGCCCGGTCCGGACGGCCCAGCCACCGGCCCACTCGTTGCCCGCAAGTGCGGTCACCTTCACGCTTTGAGCGCGCTGAATGGCTTCCATGCGTGCCAGGCTCAACGCAGAATTGAAAGCCTGGGCCGCCGCCGCCAGGCGCTGATTGAGCAGCATCTCCCGAAAGCTCGGTGTACTGGCTGCGGCCAGCACGGCAACGATGGCCACGACCGTCATCAGTTCGACCAGCGTGAAGCCGCCCGTGCAGCGTCTTTCGGTGCCTGTCATTGCCAGCACCTGCCGGGCTGGGTGCCATCGCAGCCCTTGCCCCCCAGGCTGTCGATSCAGAGCGTGCCGACCTGAGGGTCGGAAAAGCCGGGCTTCAGGGTCGCCGTCAGCCGGATGCAGCTGTCGATGTTCGCGCGCCCCTCGCAGTTGCCGCTTTCGACGGTGTACTTGCCGCCCGGGCCGCCGTCTCCCGAGTCGCCAGCGTAGCGCCGATAGCGGCCGACCAGGGTGAAGCGGCGTTCCTGCTCCTGCATTTGCTGCATCAATGCAGACCGCGCCTCGCTGCGCCACCCCTTGCGCACGAAATCCGCGTACGACGGATAGGAAATGGCCACGAGGATCGAAACGATCGCGAGCACGATCATCATCTCGATCAATGTGAATCCGCGAAGCGCGGCGATCCTCATGGCTTTGCGCCACGGTAGTCGACGACCTGGCGCCAGTTCAGGCGCCCCGCCACCTGCGATATCTTGCCGCCATCGACAGGCTGGGCCACCGAGATGCCGCGCCGGCCGCCCAGGTTGATGACGGACATCCGCCGTGTTTCCGACCGGCGCCCGAGCGCATCGGTCGCGCTGTAGCCACCCTCGCCCAACTGAACCAGGAGCGGCGCCCCCAGCATGCCGGCGCCCGAGGGCGAGGGCACGCAGGTACCGCCCTGCGAGAGACCCGTCATTGCATTCACCGCACAGCTGCGTCCGCCGCCGTCCTTGCTGCATGCATTGGCGTTGGGAATCAGCGTGTTGAAGAACAGGTGACCATCGCTCAGCAGCGGCTTCGACACCAGGCGCTCGCCCTGATCCTCCGATCCGGGCAGATCGAAGTACCAGCCGCGCCGGCTTGTCGTCTTGCGATCGAAGGGACCGTAGACGAACGCCTCTCCGGTGATCGCGGGAAACGACTGCCCGCCGACGGCGGCGGCCTTGCGGGGTTGGAGCTGCGCACGCGCATCGGCGGCGGGAAGGGCCGTGCCGTCGTCATGCACGGCATACATCGTCTGCACGCCGTGGCTCGACCGACCCAGATCTTCCGGGCTCACGAATTTCCCCGTACCGAAAAGCACGATGGCGCCACCGCCCGGCCCTGCCCCGACCTCTGGCGCCACGGTGATCGGCTGGCGTTTCGCATTCGCGCCGCTGCCGCCGATGGCGACCATCAGGGGCCGGCCTTTCAGTGCCAGTGCATTGTTCTCGTCCCAGGGCGCGTTGCCGCTGAAATCGAATTTCCACATGTTGCCCTGCGTATCGCCGGCATAGAGGATGCGCGTGGTTCCGTCGGCAGCCGCATGGTCGCCCGGCACGCTCAAGGCATTCACGAGCGAGTTGTCCGCCGGGCGAGGCAGGACGATCTTGTGATAGCTGACGCCCTGCTCCCACTCGGCGGCCGAGGGTTTGTCGAGCGAGAGCAGGAACAATGCGGCGCGCTTGCCGTGATGGGCGTTGTTGAAGCCGGACGGAACGACGGCGAACCAGCCGTACGTCGCCGCCCCGGTCCTGGTCGCCGCCGAGGTGCGGAACTTCATGATGCGCGGCGCCTGCGTCAAATAGCCCATGTCGGCGTCGTCCGCACCGCTGAACTCCCACATGACCTTGCCGGCCGAGAAGGCTGCAGGGTCGGTCACGTCGAGCGCAAAGACCCCGGTGGCCCCGCCGCCGCTGCCCGAGACCAGCACGGTCTTCCATGCCCCGTCGGCCATCCGGGCCTCGGCAGCTGCGGGCGTGCCGTCGACGTAGCTTTGATGCGCATAGTCCGGCGAGGTGTAGGCCGCCAGCTTCGGAAACATCGTGCGCGGCACATAGGCAAACAGCTCTTCGCCGGTGCGGGCCGCAAAGGCGTGCAACATGCCATCGTTGGCACCGACGTAGACCGCATGCGTCCGGTCCCGATGGGCGGCCAGGAACTGGTCGTAGCCGGGGCCCTGGATGACAGGGCTCGGCGCGCCCACGAAAACCGGGGGCGAATTGGCGATATCGCCCATGACCGAATCGCGTACGCGGAAAACCCCGTTCGGGACGGACAGCTCCTTGCGGCGATCCCCGCGCAGATAGGCCAGGCGTTCGGCACCCAGGGCATCCGATGCAGCAGGCTCGGCGTAGGGCGTCGCGTTCAGGCGACTGCGCAGCACGCCGTCGAGCGTCTCCCACTGAAACGGCGTGCCGACGCCATCGGTCGACAGCGTGAAGATGCGCCTGCTCGACACGTCGCGCGCAGCCACGGCGGGCTTGGCGGTCGGGTTGCCGGTCAACAAGGCACCGGCATCCCAGTCCGGTTGATCGGCCTGGCGCACCGCGCCGGTCGACGCATCGAGGCCGAGCGAATGCGACAGCAGCGTGCCCGACCAGCGTCGCCCGCCGAACTGCGGCACGTAGAGGCTGGCGCCTTGCTTCGAAATCCGGTTCGTCGAGACGGCACCGGCCGCCACGCGGCCACCCGGCGGCGCAACGGCTCGCTGGAAGACCCGGCGGATGGCCGACACCATCTGCCGCGGCTCGCTCGCGAGAAAGTAGTTCGAAGGCTGAGGCTGATCGTCGCCATCGAGTCCTTCTGCCCACTCGGAACTGCCACCCGACGCACGAAACGGATTGCCGTCGTCGTTGCTGTCGACAAAGCCCCCGTACTTCGCGGCCAGGTAGAAGGCGCTGCCCCGTTGCCTCTGCCCGACGCCGCTCCCATTGCCCGGCCCCATGTCGATGGCAAAGGTCYGCACGCGCAGATCGGGGTGGTCGCTGCGGATCTGCTGCGTGTTGGCCCAGTAGGCAAGGCCGGCCATGCCGAACGAGCCCTTGTCGGCGCCGGTTTCGATGGTCGCGATGTTGCTGGACGTCAGTTGCGCACCGCCCTTGTAGTTGAACGCCCGGGGACCGTCGTTGCCGATGGTTGCGAGGCCCGGCGTGCCTGAAGGATGCGTGTATGAAAGCGTCTCCCGGTTCTCGAAGGCGCCGACGAGCCGCGTCCAGTACGCGGTGTCGGGCTCGTAGGCGGTGCTGCTGAAGCCGCGATCGAAGTCGCCGGCGGAGTCTCCCTTCGACATGCCGGGCAACGAGCGGTCGTAGTGGGTTTCGAGGTCGCCCATCAGCAGGACGTGGTTCTTCTGGCAACTGGCTGCGACAGGGTCCCCGCCACCCGTGCCACGCTCGTCGCCCGAAGCCATGCCGGCCGTCGCGTTCGGCGTAGGCGGCTTTCCTTGCAGGTAGCGCAGCGACTCGTAATAGAGTTCGCTGGCGGGATCGAACTTCTTGTACGTACCGCTGCGTCCGAACCGGTTGATGTGGTGGATGACGCCGCCGGACAAGGCCATGGGGTCGGCCTTGAACACACCTGTCGTTGCATCCCACTCCGCCTGCGGATTGCCCGCCCTGTCGAAAGCCGCGTCGATCCTCATGGGCCCCGTGTGCTTCATCGGTGCGCGCAGAACACCTCCGTAGCGCGCGGGATCGTCGTCCGGCAAATAGCCGAAGACGGAGAACCGCATCCGTTCCGCGTGGTGCTGGATGGCGCCCACGGGCTTGTGGTTGYCGTCTGGATACCGAAGGCAGAACGAAGGACGCGTTGCTGCCTCGGTGGGCGTGCAGACCTCGACGCGGGCAAGGTAAGGGACGCTGCCGGGGTCGGCACAAATACCGAGGGCGGCAGGCCCGGCGACGAAACGATGGAGGCAACTGTTGAAATGCACCGTGTCCGTCGCGCGCAAGCCGTCTCGGCCCCCCGTGACCAACGGCGTGAGCTTGTCCAGGTTGCCCGTCACCGCCTTGTCGGGGAAGTAGGTGCTGCGATGAAAGTCCTCCGGCAGCACCGCCCGCTGCAGCACGGTGCGGCCCGGCTCGTCCATCACGCGATCGCCCCCCGTCAATGCAAGGCGCACCCCGTCGATGGACGACATCAACGCCCAGTTCAGCAGGTTGCCGCTCCACTGGTTGCGACAGACGATCTCACCGCCCGCCAGCTTCGCGGCCCCGGACGAACGCTTGAAGTAGCCGTCGGCGCTCGCGTAGCCGTAGCAGGCCATCGGGTCCCAGTAACCCGCGTAGGTCTTCTTCCAGTCGAAACTGTCGCGATAGGCCGCCCCCGCGTTCGGCAGCTTCAGCGAGAGATCGAGCACCATGCCGGGATCGACACGCGACGCCAGCGAGAACAGCGGCTCGCTCGGGAGCACGGCATCGGGCGGCAGCGCCGACGTCGCGGCCTGAACGCAGGAAATGGCGCAGGCCGCCGCGGCGCAAGTCAGGAGAAAGCGCATGCAAGTTCCGTTTCAGGAAGGACAGCCAGGGCTGGCGGTCGATTTGTACAAATTGGTCTGCAGCACCACCTGCGTCTCGTCGCGCGTGCCGTAGCCGATGGCCGTGATCCGAAAGAGATAGCGGGCGTCGCGAGCGCTCGCGCTTTGCAGTGCGTTGGCCTGCCAGCCGCCCCGGTTGCGAACGGCCTCCACGATGTAGCGCGGCGCGCGGACCGGCAGCGCACCGGGGCGGGTGCCCGTGGCGGCCTCGCCGCTGAGGTAGGTCTGGCCGGTGAAGGTGCCGTAGCCGACGGACTTTCCGCCCTCGGCAGAAAAATCGGCGTTCATCCAGGCCGGTTCGGCGCCCGGTTCGCCCGGGGCGCACAGCCCCTGCCGATCGCTGGCCCCGCCACACCCTTCGACGAAAGCCGCCACGTCCTGGCTGCTGAAGAGACAAAGGCGCTGCCGCGTGCTGTCGTTGGGCCCGAGCACATCGCTCTCGGCATCGATCAGTGCCGCCTCGGCCGCCTGGAACGCCACCTCGGTGTCGCGGTCGTTGCGCGCACCGCGCTCGTTGACCAGCGAAACCTGCGCCGCACCGACGCCCAGCACGGTGGCCACAATCAGTAGCAGCAGCACGACGATCAGCGCGAAGCCGCGTTGCGGCGAACGATCAGGCGGGCTCACGATGCCCGCTCCTTCATCGCATTGCGCAGCATGACCGTGAAGGTGGCCACGCGCCGCAGCCTGCCATCGGGCGGGGGCCTGAAACTCGCCTCCAGAAAATCGGCCCCCAGCGGATAGAGCAAGTCCTCCGCCATCGGTGCCCCGCCGATGGCGTGCGCGCTGCGTGCCACCATGCCCACACGCAGTGCGACCACCTTACGCCACTCGTCATTGACCTTGGCGCCGGACGCGGCCATGGCCTCGATCTGCACGGCGTCGAGCCAGCGTTCAGGCACGCCGTCGCCATTGGCGTCGTGGCCATAGACGATCTTGAACACCTCGATGCCCCGTGCCAGCGGTTGGGCGCTGAAGGGGCCGCCCCTCTCGCCGCGGTATTTGCAATAGAGCTCCGGCTCCCTGTCCGCAGCCTCGGCCACATAGAAGAAGCTCCAGGCGCGGTCTGCAGATACCGGCTTGTCTGCCGCCGGCCCGGGTTGGGCGAAGCCCATGCAATCGACCATCGTGCCGTCAGCCTCGGTGCCGTCGCCACCCGCACGGCTGCGGCCGAAGAAGCGCACAAGCAACGAGTCGCTCCCGTTCACGCCGCGGGAGTTGTGGCTGCCGTAGCTTTCGTCTTTCGAACCGACCCGGGTGTTGCTCGCTCCGACGATGTCCAGCGTCGAGGGGTCGTCCGGCGACGCGAGCAGGTACGTGCTGCTTGCGATGATCGCGACGCCATCGGCGCCGGGGTGGTCGGGCGCGTAGTCGGAATAGCCGGCCTGCCGCACGATGCCCTTGACGACGATGGCCGCGAACCGCAGCGACTCTTCCACGGCCTGGGCCTCGGCGTCGGCCGTGAACAGCCGCTTGCTGCCGAGGAACGCAGACGTTGCCGCGAGCACGACCGCCAGCGCGATCGCCGCAGCGACCAGCAGTTCCACCAGCGTCACGCCGCGCTGGCACACGCCGACTGACGTGTCAGGAGCCCGCGTGACCATCGTGCCCTTGCCCCGCGACCAGTTGCATCACCAGGCGCGGCGCCGGTGGCGATTGCACCTTCATGCCGCCAGTGCGAGGCGTCCAGCCGAGCTTCACGACCACCGTGCGGCCGGTCTTGCTGCACGCCCATGTGTACGCGCCCGCGCCCTCGTTCCAGGGCTCCTCGTCGAAGCACACGCTGAGGCGCGCATCGGGCAGCGCCTTGGCAATGCGGCGCTTCCACTCGCTCATGTCCCATGCCGCAAGCTCCGCCGCGTTGCAGGCCGCACCGGATGCCATGCAACCCGCATCGGAAGAACCCGTTGCAGAACCTGCATGCCAGCCTTCGACAAGGTACGCATTGGCCGCATCGTTCTTCGCGGCGATGCCCTTGTTCATGCGCGCCTTCTCGGACAACTCGCGAACCAGATTGATCGCCGCCGTGAACGTGGCGGCCTCGCCGCTGGTGCGCACCGAAGCCAGCAGCATGCTGATCGTGCCGAGCAGCCCCATGCTCAGAACGACGATGGAAACCAGTACCTCCACGAGCGAAAAGCCCGCGGCAGACTGCCTCGATGAAGTCATGTCTCGATGTCCTCCCTGTCGTGCTGCAACTTGTGTTGCTTCTTTCTTTATCCCGCCATCGAGCTTGGAGCGTAGAGGCCACACGCAGCGGCATGCGCGCCGTTCATCCGTGTTGGCATGCCGCTCGTATGATCGAGCGGCACCGGTGTTAAATTTTTCTCGCCAAGCCCCATGCCCCCCCACGAACAAGATGCACGGCACATGACGACGGCATTGCGTCTGGCTTCCGACGCACTGCTGCTGACCGACCCGAACCCTCGCGTCGGCTGTGTCCTGTGCGGTGCCGATGGCCGCGTACTGGGCCAGGGCCACACGCAGCAAGCCGGTGGCCCGCATGCCGAGGTGATGGCGCTGCGCGATGCCGCCGCGCAAGGCCATTCGGTCGAAGGCGCGACGGCCTATGTCACGCTCGAGCCCTGCTCGCACCACGGCCGCACAGGTCCATGCTGCGATGCGCTGATCGCGGCCGGCGTCCGGAGGGTCGTGGCCGCCATCGCCGATCCGAACCCGCTGGTCGCAGGCCAGGGCTTCGAACGGCTGCGCGCAGCGGGGGTGAAGGTCGAAGTCGGCCCCGGCGCGGCCGAGTCACGCGAACTCAACATCGGCTTCTTCAGCCGCATGGTCCGCAATTCGCCCTGGGTGCGGCTCAAGGTCGCCGCCTCGCTCGACGGCAAGACCGGCCTCGAAAACGGCGTGAGCCAATGGATCACCACCGAAGCGGCGCGGACCGACGGCCACGCGTGGCGGGCCCGCGCGAGCGCCGTGCTCACCGGCGTCGGCACCGTGCTCGAAGACAACCCGCGCCTCGACGTGCGCCTGGTCGAAACGCCGCGCCAGCCGCACCTGGTGGTGGTCGACAGTCGCCTCCAGACGCCCCCCGACGCTCATATATTCATAGCAGGACGCCCCGTCTGGATCTACGCGGCCGACCGGAACGAGGCCAAAGCCGCTGCCCTGGAAGCCCGCGGCGCCACCGTCACCTGCCTGCCCAACGCCGACGGCAAGGTCGACCTGGGCGCCATGCTGAAGGACCTGGCGGCCCGCGGCGTCAATGAACTGCACGTCGAGTCGGGCCACAAGCTCAACGGCTCGCTGATGCGCGAGGGATGGGTCGACGAGTTGCTGGTCTACCTCGCGCCCAAGCTGATCGGCAGCGGCCTCGACATGGCAAGCCACATCCACGCCGGCGGCCCCTTGACCGCGTTGGCAGGCGCCACAGCGCTCGAATTCAAGTCCGTCGGCATGCTCGGCCCCGATATCCGGATCCTGGCCCGGGTCAGCGGGCACGACAGCTTCTAGCGCCCAAATCGGGCGGCCGCCGCCGGGGGCTCGCGATGTCTGCGAAAATGTGCGGATGTTCACCGGAATCATCACCGGCGTGGGGCGCATCTCCGCCATCCACGACCTCGGCACCTCCTCCTCCTACGGCAAACGACTCAGCATTGCGGTGCCTGACGGCTATCTCGACGACGTCGGGCTGGGCGACAGCATTGCGCTGAACGGCGCCTGCATGACCGTCACCACGCTCGTTCCCGAGCGGCAGCAGTTCACCATCGACATCTCGGCCGAATCCCTCGACAAGACCGCGGGCCTGACCGACGAAGGCAGCCGCATCAACCTCGAGAAGGCGCTGCGCGCCAGCGACCGCCTCGGCGGCCACATCGTCTCGGGCCATGTGGACGGCATCGGCACGGTGAGCTTCTTCGCGCCGGTCGGCGAAAGCTGGGAGCTGCGCGTGGTGGCCCCGCCCGCGCTGGCCCGCTTCCTGGCCTACAAGGGCTCGATCACCATCAACGGCGTGAGCCTCACCGTCAACAGCGTGAACGACATCGCCGACGGCAGCGAGATCAGCATCAACCTGATTCCGCACACCGTGGAAAACACCTCGCTGGGCGGCCTTGCGGCCGGCTCGAAGGTCAACCTCGAAATCGACACCGTGGCGCGCTACGTGGAGCGCATGCTTCAGGCCGGCATGCTCACGACGCCCTCCAAGGACACTTCCCAATGAACGCCTCCGTCACACCCATCGGCGCCCCCCGCAGCGCGCGGGCACCTGCACCGATCGCCTCGGTCGAAGAGATCGTCGCCGAGCTGGCCGCCGGCCGCATGGTGATCCTGGTCGACGAAGAAGACCGCGAGAACGAAGGCGACATCGTCATCGCGGCCGACCACATCACGCCCGAAGCCATCAACTTCATGGCGCGCCATGCACGCGGCCTGATCTGCCTCACGCTCTCGCGCGAGATGTGCGAGCGGCTGCAGCTGCCGCCGATGGTCCAGCGCAACGGCGCCAAGCACTCGACCGCCTTCACCGTCTCCATCGAAGCAGCCGAAGGCGTGACCACCGGCATCTCCGCCGCCGACCGCGCCCGCACCGTGCAGGCCGCCGTGGCGCGCCATGCCGTCGCTGCCGACCTGGTGCAGCCCGGCCACATCTTCCCGCTGCAGGCGGTGGACGGCGGCGTGCTGATGCGCGCCGGCCATACCGAAGCCGGCTGCGACCTCGCCGCCATGGCCGGGTGCTCGCCCGCCTCGGTGATCTGCGAGGTGATGAACGAAGACGGCACGATGGCCCGCCTGCCCGACCTGCAGATCTTCGCGGCCGAGCACAACATCAAGATCGGCACCATCGCCGCGCTGATCGAACACCGCAGCCGCACCGAATCGCTGGTCGAGAAGGTCGGCTGCCGCGAGATCCAGACGGCCTGGGGCGCCTTCACCGCCCACGCCTTCATCGACAAGCCGAGCCGCGGCGTTCACCTCGCGCTGGTGCGCGGCAAGTGGGCGGCCGACGACACCGTCTCCGTGCGCGTGCACGAGCCGCTCTCGGTGCTCGACGCGCTCGAAATCAACCGCTCGCTGCACTCCTGGAGCCTCGACGCCAGCCTCTCGCACATCGCGACCGAGGGCAAGGGCGTGGCCGTGCTGCTCAACTGCGGCGAAACGGCCGGCGAGCTGCTCGCGCAGTTCGACGGCACCGCGCGCCCCGCACAGGCCCCCGAGCGCGGCCGCATGGACCTGCGCAGCTACGGCATTGGCGCGCAGATCCTGCGCGAATGCGGCGTGCACAAGATGAACCTGCTGGGCACGCCGCGTCGCATGCCGAGCATGGCCGCGGGCTACGGCCTCGAAATTGCCGGCTACCTCACGAAAGACTGACACGACATGCAAGGTGCAAACAAGGGAGCGGACCACCACAACGGCGCGCCGCTCGACGGAAAAGGACTGCGCATCGGCATCGTGCAGGCGCGCTTCAACGCCGACATCACCGACGCGCTGGCAGCGGCCTGCCTCTCGGAACTCGAGGCGCTCGGCGTGGCCGCGGCCGACATCCATCACCTGCAGGTTCCGGGCGCCCTCGAGGTGCCGGTGGCCTTGCAGGCGCTGGCCGAGCGCGGCGGCTACCACGCCCTCGTGGCGCTGGRCTGCATCATCCGCGGCGAAACCTACCACTTCGAACTGGTGGCCAACGAATCGGGCGCGAGCGTGAGCCGCGTCGCGCTCGACTACCGCCTTCCCATCGCCAACGCGATCCTCACCACCGAGAACCTAGCGCAGGCCGTCGCCCGCCAGACCGACAAGGGCCGCGACGCAGCCCGCGTGGCTGTCGAGATGGCGCAACTGCTGGCCACCCTTTCATGACCGAAGACACCATCAAGGCAGGCGGCGCCAAGCCCCGCCAGTCGCGCACGGGGCTCACGAGCACCGGCGCGCGCAAGGCTTCGGCCAAGTCCAACCGCAGCCGCGCACGCGAGTTCGCGCTGCAGGCGCTCTACCAGCACCTGGTGGGCCGCAACGACCCGACCGACATCGACCACTTCACGCGCGACCTCGCGGGCTTCCACAAGGCCGACGCCGCGCACTACGACGCGCTGCTGCATGGCTCGATCGAAGGCGCCGAGCAGCTCGACGCGCTGATCCGCCCGCTGCTCGACCGCAAATTCGAAGAGATCTCGCCCATCGAGCACGCCGTGATGTGGATCGGCGTGTACGAGTTCCAGAACTGCCTCGACGTGCCGTGGCGCGTGGTGCTCAACGAATGCATCGAGCTCGCCAAGGAATTCGGCGGCACCGACGGCCACAAGTACGTGAACGCGGTGCTCAACGGCCTGGCGCCGCAGCTGCGGCCGCTCGAAGTGGAGGCCGACCGCGCGTCCGGCAAGGCCAAGGCATGAGGATTTCGACGCGCGCGCAGCGCATCGAGCCCTTCTACGTGATGGAAGTGGCCAAGGCCGCCGGGGTGCTGGCACGCGAAGTCGCCCACACCGACCGGCCGATGATCTTCCTGAACATCGGGGAGCCGGACTTCACCGCACCGCCGCTGGTGCAGGAAGCCGCGGCCCGCGCCGTGCGTGCGGGCGCCACGCAGTACACCCAGGCCACCGGGCTCGACCAGCTGCGCGAACGCATCAGCGGCTGGTACACGCAACGCTTCGGCGTCGACGTGCCGGCCCGCCGCATCGTCGTCACCGCAGGCGCCTCGGCCGCGCTGCAGCTGGCCTGCCTGGCCTTGATCGAGTCCGGCGACGAGATCCTGCTGCCCGACCCGAGCTACCCCTGCAACCGCCATTTCGTGAGCGCCGCGGACGGCAAGGCCGTGCTGATCCCGACCACGGCCGAAGAGCGCTTCCAGCTCACGGCCGCCAAGGTCGAGGCCGCGTGGACCGACAAGACGCGCGGCGTGCTGCTCGCCTCGCCCTCCAACCCGACCGGCACCTCCATCGCGCCCGACGAGCTGCGCCGCATCCACGAGGTGGTGTCGCAGCGCGGCGGCATCACGCTGATCGACGAGATCTACCTCGGCCTTTCCTACGACGACGCCTTCGGGCAGACGGCTCTGGCCATCGACGACAACGTCATCAGCATCAACAGCTTCAGCAAGTACTTCAACATGACCGGCTGGCGCCTTGGCTGGCTGGTGGTGCCCGAAGTGCTGGTGCCCGTGGTCGAGCGGCTCGCGCAGAACCTCTTCATCTGCGCAAGCACCGTGTCGCAGTACGCGGCGCTGGCCTGCTTCGAGGCCGAGAGCATCGCCGAGTACGAGCGCCGCCGCGCCGAGTTCAAGGCACGCCGCGACTGGTTCATTCCGCAGCTCGATGCACTGGGCCTGAACGTGCCCGTGGTGCCCGACGGCGCCTTCTATGCCTGGGCCGACTGCACCAGCGTGGCCGAGAAGCTGGGCATCTCCGGCAGTTGGGATTTCGCCTTCGAGACCATGAAGCGCGCCCACGTCGCCGTCACGCCCGGGCGCGACTTCGGCACCGCCGAAACGGCGAAGTTCGTGCGCTTCTCCACCGCAAGCTCGATGGCGCACCTGCAGGAATCGGTCGAGCGCCTGCGGGCCATGACCGCGCAATGAGCTACGCGTTTCCGATCCGCGTCTACTGGGAAGACACCGACGCCGGCGGCATCGTGTTCTACGCCAACTACCTGAAGTTCATGGAACGCGGCCGCACCGAATGGCTGCGCTCCCTGGGCGTCGAACAGCGCAAGCTGCGCGAGGAAACCGGCGGGCAGTTCGTGGTGAGCGAAACGCAGCTCAAATACCACCGTCCCGCGCGGCTCGACGACGAACTGCTCGTTACAGCCGATCTCCAACAATTGGGCACTGCGTCGCTGATAATCGGTCAGCGCGTGCTATCAAAAACAGAGCAAGAGCGAACGGGCGCCCCGGCACCCGTCTTGCTGTGCGAAGGCACGATCCGCATCGGCTGGGTGGATGCCACCACATTGCGTCCCGCACGCATGCCGAACCAAGTTTCGGGAACCCTCGAGCGCTGCGGCGGCTCCATGACTCAACCTTTCAAGCCATGAACCAAGACCTCTCCATCATCAACCTCCTGCTCCACGCCAGCTTCGTGGTGCAACTGGTCGTGCTGCTGCTCGTGATCGTTTCGATCGCCAGCTGGGCCGCGATCATCCGCAAGTACTTCGCGCTGCGGCGCATGCGCGCCCTCAACGACGACTTCGAGCGCGAGTTCTGGTCGGGCACCAGCCTGAACGAACTGTTCGCCTCGGCCGCGCAGAACGCGAAGTTCGCCGGTCCCATGGAGCGCATCTTCGCTTCGGGCATGCGCGAGTACCAGAAGCTGCGCGAGCGCCATGTGACCGATCCCGCCACGCTGCTCGACGGCGCCCGCCGTGCGATGCGCGCGAGCTTCCAGCGCGAACTCGATGCGGCCGAACAGAACCTCTCGTTCCTGGCCACCGTCGGTTCGGTGTCGCCTTACGTGGGCCTCTTCGGCACGGTCTGGGGGATCATGCATGCCTTCACCGGCCTCGCCGCCCTCGCACAGGTGACGCTGGCCACCGTGGCGCCCGGCATCGCCGAAGCGCTGGTCGCCACCGCCATCGGCCTCTTTGCCGCCATCCCGGCGGTGGTGGGCTACAACCGCTTCGCGCGCGAAATCGACAAGATCGCCATCGCCCTCGAGACCTACATCGAGGAGTTCTCCAACATCCTGCAGCGCAACCTCTCGGCCAACCCGGCCGCGGGCATGGCAGCAACCTCGGTGGCTCCGGCCAACCGCTGAGCGGAGTCCCAGCGCATGCCCGCCGTTTCATCCCGGGGCCGCGGCCGCCGGACGATCAACGAGATCAACATGGTCCCGTTCATCGACGTGATGCTGGTGCTGCTGATCATCTTCATGGTCACCGCGCCGCTCATCACGCCGAGCGTGATCAACCTGCCCTCGGTCGACCGCGCCAACAAGCAGCCCGACAAGCCCATCGAGATCGTCATCAAGAGCGACGAGGAAGTGCAGATCAAGAAGGACCCGTCCACCGGCAGCGGCGGCACGTCGGTCCCCATGACCCAGATCGGCTCCGCGGCCAAGACCGCCCAGGGCGGCGACGACCAGCGCCCGGTGGTCATCAGTGCCGACAAGTCGGTCAAGTACGAAACCGTCGTGAAGGCGATGAACCAGCTCAAGCGCAGCGGCATCGAGCGCGTGGGCCTGTCGGTCACGACCACGGGCGGCAAATAAGGCATGTCGCTCGCACTGGACCGCCCCGAGTTCGCGCCACCGCCGCAGCGCGGCACGCCGCGCGCCGTCGTGCTTGCTCTCATCGCGCATGCGCTGCTGATCGCAGCGCTGACGTGGGGGGTGCGTTGGAAGAGTGAAGCGGCGAACGACGCCGTCGACGCCGAACTCTGGTCGTCGACCGTGCAGCAGGCCGCACCGCGCCTGCAAGCACCGCCGGCTCCCACGCCCGTCCCGGCACCGCCGCCGCCCGCCCCGACTCCGCCGCCTCAGGTCACCAAGCCGCCCGAGCCGACACCGGTGCCGCGCCAACCCGACATCGCGCTCGAACGCGAGAAGAAGCTCAAGGAACAAAAAGAGCAACAGCAGCGCGAACTCGAGCAACAGCAGCAACAGAAGAAAAAAGAGCTCGAAGCCAAGCAGCGCGCCGAAGACGAGGCCCAGCGCAAGAAAGAGCAGCAGCAAAAGCTCGCTGATGCGAAGAAGCAGCAGGAGGCCGAGGCCAAGCAGGCTGAAGCCAAGAAAGCCGAGGCGGCCACCAAGCAGGCAGCCGCCGACCGCGCGGCAGCGCTCAAGCGCATGCAGGGCCTCGCCGGTGCGAGCGGCAGCGACGACTCGAAGGGTACGGCCCAGCGGACGTCGGGCCCTTCGGGCGGCTATGGCGACCGCATTGCCGCTGCCGTGCGGCCGAACATCACCTACCCGGATGCCGACAACGTGAACGGCAATCCGTCGGCCGAGTTCGCAGTCAGCCTGGCACCGGACGGCACCATCGTCGGCGTCAAGCTGAACAAGTCGAGCGGGCTGCCGAGCTGGGACGAGGCAGCCGAACGCGGCCTGCGCAAGACCGACAAGCTGCCCCGCGACAACGATGGGCGCATCTTCCCGTCGCTGATCGTTTCGCTCAAACCCAAGCGCTGATTCGCTTCGCATCCGGGTGGCCTTTTCACAGGGCCACCCGGAACTCTGTTGGCGCCGCACTGTCTACCCGCGCACAACAACAGCCGGGCCCCGCGCCCGCACCAGATGAAGCCCACCGGCCGCATTCGCTACGGGAGCAGCCCCCTGCTCGCGAGCCCCACTCCCGTCTGGCGCAGCAAGCTCATCGTGGCCAGCATCGCCTTCGGCTTCGTGCTGCTGGCCGGCCGGGCCGCCTACGTGCAGGTCTTCGACAACGACTTCTTCCAGCACCAGGGCGAGGTGCGCTACCTGCGCACGCTCGAGCTGCCCGCGAACCGCGGCCGCATCCTCGACCGCAACGGGCTGATCCTCGCCTCGGACATCCCCGCCCCGAGCGTCTGGGCTGTTCCCGAGGACATCGAGCGCGACGACCCTGTGGTGCGGGCCAAACTCGGGCAGGCGGCCAAGCTGCTCGGCATGGCGCAGAAGGACTTCGACAAGAAGCTCGAGGACGAAGACAAGACCTTCGTCTGGATCAAGCGCCAGGTCGACGCATCGGTCGGCAAGCAGGTCGCCGACCTCGGCGTCAAGGGCATCTACCTGCGCAAGGACTACCGGCGCCAGTACCCCGAGGGCGAGGCGGCCGCGCACCTGGCAGGCTTCACCAACGTGGAGGACATCGGCCAGGAAGGCATCGAGCTCGCCTTCAACAGCGAGTTGGCCGGCAAGGCCGGCTCCCGCCACGTCATCAAGGACCGGCTGGGCCACATCATCGAAGACAGCGAAGACCAGGTGCCCCCGACCGAGGGCCACGACATCCAGCTGAGCATCGACGACCGCGTGCAGTTCGTGGCCTACGAGAAAATCCGCGACGCCGTGGTCGCCAACAAGGCCAAGGCGGGCAGCGTGGTGGTGGTCGATGCCGGGACGGGCGAGTTGCTGGCCATGGCCAACTACCCGAGCTACGACCCCAACGACCGCCGCAATCTCACCGGCGAGCAGTTGCGCAACCGCGCGATGACCGACGTGTTCGAACCCGGCTCGACGATGAAGCCGATCACCATCGCCACCGCGCTCCAACTCGGCCGCGTGACGCCGCAGACCCTCATCGACACCAACCCGGGCCGCATCACCGTCTCGGGCGCCACGATCCACGACGACGAGAACTTCGGCGTGCTGACCGTCGAGGGCGTGATCCAGAAGTCCAGCAATGTCGGCGCCACCAGGATCTCGCAGCGCATGACGGCGCAGGAGATGTGGAACTCGCTCACGGCCGTGGGACTGGGGCAGAAGCCGCAGACGCCCTTCCCCGGCGCGGTGACCGGGCGGCTGCGCCCCTGGAAGTCATGGCGCCCGATCGAGCAGGCCACCATGTCGTACGGCTACGGCCTCTCGGCCTCGCTGTTCCAGATCGCGCACGCCTACACCGCCTTCGCGCACGACGGCGAGGTCATCCCGGTGAGCCTCTTGAAAAGCACAGTCACGGAGCCACCCGGCGTGCAGGTGTTCTCGCCACAGGTCGCGAGCGAGGTCCGCAAGATGATGCACATGGCCGCCGCGCCCGGCGGCACCGCGCCGCTCGCGCAGACCGAGGGCTACTCGGTGGGCGGCAAGACCGGCACCGCGCACAAGCAGGTCGGCAAGGGCTATGCGAGCAACAAGTACCGCGCCTGGTACACCGGCATGTCGCCGATCGACAAGCCCCGCATCATCGTCGCGGTGATGATCGACGAGCCCGGCGCGGGCAAATACTTCGGGGGGCTGGTGGCGGCGCCGGTGTTCAGCCAGGTCGTGCAGCAGACGCTGCGCATCATGAACGTGCTGCCCGACCTGCCTGTGGCGCCGATGGCGCACTGAGCACGGCCGCTCGTTTAGGATCGTCGGCAACTCATTGCCTGGCGCTCCTGACATGGTCGACACCCCTCCTGCCGTTCGCCTCGAAGACCTGACCCCGCTCCCCTACCAGCAGGCCCTTGCCGCCCATCTGCAGGCGAACGAACCCGAGGTGTGGCGCTGGGCCGCCTCCGCCGAGGCGCGCGAGGAACATGCCGCGGCGGTCCGCGCCGACCTGCTGCGCAACTCGTACCGGCTCGATGCCGACGCCCACCCCGAGCTGCATGCGCATTGCAACGCGGCGGCGCAGCGCATGGGCATCACGGCGCGCGTCACGCTCTACCAGGCGGGCGACGGCACGATGAACGCCACGCTCTACTTCCTGCCCGGCGAGGCACACATCGTGCTCTCGGGCCCGATGATGGAGCGCCTGCAGGGCCCCGAGCTGCAGGCCGTGCTCGGCCACGAGCTGGCGCACTACCTGCTGTGGGAACGCGACGGCGGCAAGTACCACGTGGTCGACCGCATCCTGCAGGCCGCGGCGGCCGACGCCCGCGCCGACGCGAGCCACCTGCATGCGGCGCGCCGCTACGGGCTCTACACCGAAGCCTTTGCCGACCGCGGCGCCTGCATCGCCTGCGAGGCGCTCGAACCGGCGGTCACCGCACTGGTCAAGGTGCAGACCGGGCTCAACCAGGTCAACGCGGCCAGCTACCTGCGGCAGGCCGACGAGATCTGCGCCGCGCCCGAACTCCAGACGCGCGGCACCAGCCACCCCGAGGTGTTCGTGCGAGCGCGGGCGCTCCGACTCTGGACCGAGCGCCAACCCGAGGCCGACGACTGGCTGGCCGGCGCGCTCGAAGGCCCGCTGGACATCGCCACGCTCGACCTGCTCGGGCAGCAGCGCACCGATGCGCTGACACGAGAAACCATCGCCCAGCTGTTGCAGCGGCCGTTCCTGCAATCCGAATCGCTGCTGGCCCATGCGCGCCGCTTCTTTCCGAACTTCGCGCCGCCCGCCGAACCGATGCCGCCGCCCGGCCCGGTGCCGTCCGGCGTGCACGACTACCTGGCCAGCGTGCTGGTCGATTTCGTGGCGGCCGACCCTGACCTGGACGACGTCACGCTCGCCGCCGCGCTCGGGCTGGCCGAAGCGCTGGGCTGCGCCGAACAGCTTGAACAGCGCGTGGTCAAGGACATGCGCTTCCCCAAGCGCAGCCTGACCCGCGTGAAGCGCGATGCCGCCACGCTGCTCGAAAAGGCAGCGGCTCAACACCTGCAAGGCGCATCCGCATGAGCGCCGCGCCGGGCCGCCCCAAGCAAGCTCGCACCGCAGTGCGAAGCACGAAGGTATTCCAATGACACCCGCCGTCGCCCCCCTGCTGCAACTGCTGGACACAGCCGACGCCCACGGCGGCCTGCAAACCGACGACGTGTTGAGCCTCGTGCTGCCCCTGCTGCGCGAGGTGTCCGCACTGCACGAGCAGGGCAAGGTCGCCGTGCTCGGCAGCGCCTTCGCCTACCGCGTCGACGACACGCCCGCCCTCGCGCTCGCCCGGCCCGAAGGCACAGAGCCCCGCCAGAACCGCGGCGCCATCGCGCCGCTCGAACAGCCCGCCGCCTCCGTGCTGCGCGTGGTCGGCGAGCACCGCGTGACGCTCGACGCCGACGAAGGCGTGTCGGTCGAGAACCTCGCGCTCATGGCCGACGCTGCGTCCGACGCCCTGCCGGCGCGCCCCGTCTACCTGCCCGGCTACACCGCCTGGGAGTTGCGCTTCGCGCACCATGACGCGCTGACCGACATCCTCTGCCTCGGCCAGGTGCTCGCCAGTCTCTCGTGCGGACTCGACTTCACCGACAGCGAGGAGCTGGGCCGGTTCGTCGCGAGCCGGAGCAACCTGTTCGCGCTCAACCGCCGCCTGCACCCCGTGGTGGCCGCGGTGATCGGCGAGATGACGGCGCTCGACCGCCACGAACGCGCGCGCGACCTGCCCTCGGTGATCCGCCGCCTCGAAACCTATCGCGACCAGCCGCTGGACCTCGGCCTCGACCGCATTGCGCCCGCAAGGGACGGCGCGGGCCAGCGCCGCCAGGCAATCCGCGTGCACCTGCGCGACCGCCTGTTCGACCTCTCGCGCCGCAACCGCCTGCTGCACTTCAAGCCGAGCCAGATGCATGTGAACCTCACGGTGGCGAGCGTGCCGCTGGTGGTGGACATCAAGAACATCCGCGTCGACCAGCTCTGCGTGTGGGACGGCCGCTTCGCGAGCGACATCGCCACCTGCGACCCGGTGCCGCTCGCGCGCTGGCTGCGCTTCGAAGACCAGCCCTACCTGCCGGGCGCGCTCGACCGCATCCTGCAGGAAGCGCGGCGCGACCGCTCCGAATACGGCTTCTCGCAGCTGTCGCTGGTGATCGCCTTCCTGCGCTGGCACAACCTGAAGGAAGACGCGGCCGAGCGCATCGCGTCGCCGCTCTTGATGCTGTCGGTCGAGCTCACGCGCAAGAAGGGCGTGAAAGATCAGTACCTGCTCGAGGCCGCCTCCAGCGAAGCCCAGGTCAACCCCACGCTGCGGCACCACCTGCGCCAGCTCTATGGCATCGTGCTGCCCGAGACGGTGGACCTGCGCGAAACCACCATCGAGCAGTTCCACGCCCAACTGGCCGCGCAGATCGCGGCGAGCGAACCCGGCGTGCAGTTGCGGCTGATGAAGCAGCCCGAGATCGAACTGATCCACCAGCGCGCCCGCCAACGGCTCGAACAGTTCAAGCGCCGCACCCGCGTGCGYAACCCCGGCGCGCAACCCGTCGCGGCGCAGGGCTTCAGTTATGCGAAGGACGACTTCCGCCCGCTCGGCCTGCAGCTCTTTCACACCAAGGTGCGGCCGGTTCCGCTGCCGCTGCGCAATGCGGTCGGCGCACGGCCCTTGCCGCGCGCGCCGCAGATGGCGGCCACCGCCGCGCAGACCGAACGCCAGACCTACGCGCTGCACGAGGGCGGCGGCAACCCCTATCAATGGGACGTCGACCTCACCTCGGTGACGCTCGGCAACTTCAATCATCGCAAGATGTCGCTGGTGCGCGACTACTCGGCACTGAGCGAAACCGAGATCGCGAGCGACGCCTTCGACCGCGTGTTCTCGCTGCAGCCACGCCAGGTCGATGCCGAGCCACCGGCCGCCCTACCGCTGGCCGACCAGTGGCCCGTGGTGCAGGCCGACGCCACCCAGACCGCCGCCGTGGCGCTGGCGCGCACCGGCACCAGCTACATCATCCAGGGGCCACCCGGCACGGGAAAGTCGCAGACCATCACCAACCTCATCGCCGACTACGTGGGCCGTGGCCAGCGCGTGCTCTTCGTCTGCGAAAAGCGCGCCGCCATCGACGTGGTGTTCCACCGCCTGCGGCAGCAGGGGCTGGACGAGCTCTGCTGCATGATCCACGACTCGCAGGGCGACAAGAAGGCCTTCGTGCAGAACCTCAAGAAGACCTACGAGCACTGGCTCGCATCGCCCGAGGAACTGGACGCCGAGACCCGCGAGCGCACCCAGCTGGTCGACACGATGGACGCCGACCTGAAGGCGCTCGAACGCTTCGACGCCGCAATGCGCGAAGCGCCCGGGCACCTGGCCGTGACGGTGCGCACGCTGATGGCGCGGCTGATCGCGCTCAAGCCCCACGACCCCGCGCTGACGCCCGTGCAGGCCGAGGCCCTGCCCGCCTTTGCGGCCTGGCGCCGCCATGCCGACCTGGTCGCGCGGCTGCATCTCGCCGTCACCGAAAGCCTCGGCGTGCCGTATCTCGCGCAGCATGCATTTGCACGACTCGCGCCGATGCTGCTGCGGCAGGAACGGCCGCTTGCCCGGCTGGTCGAGCTCAGCGACCGCACGGCCGAACAGACCGGTCCGCATTGCGATGCATTGATCGAAGCCTGGCCGCCACTCGCCCAACTCCACACCCTCTGGGGCGATGGACTGGCCGTGGTTGCCGACGCGCGCCGTGTTTCAGCGCTCGCCGCGCGCGGGCAGCTTTCGCTGCTGGACACTGCACACCCCGCGAGCCTCGCGTTCGGCGAGACGATGGCACAGCGCCGTGCGTTGCAGCAGGTGCTGAACGAAGCCCTGGCACGCACCGGCCACTGGAAGGACAAGTTCTCGCCGAGCGATACCGAGGCCGGCCTCGCCCAGGCCAAGGCGCAGCAAGGCTCGCTGCTGCGCTGGCTCCAGCCCTCGTGGTGGCGGCTGTCGGGCGAACTCAAGCGCCGCTACGACTTCTCCAAGCATGCGGTGCGCCCGCAGCCCAGCCAGGTGCTGGAAGAATTGCTGGCCGAGCACACCGCCCGCACGGCCATCGGCAAGCAGGCCGCGCAGATCGAGGCCAGCTACGGCTGCACCGACCCTGAGGACTTCGTGCAACAGCTCGACGCCCTGCGCCGTGGCGATGCCACCGGCAACGGCGTGCGCATGGCCTTCCACGCGCACCTGCGCACCGACCTCGGCGCGAGCCGCAACGTCGAACGGCTGGCCGCCCTCGGCGGGCGCACCGACGTGCTCGATACGCTGTGGCGCGACCTGCTGGACGACCCCGCCGCACAGCCGCTGTCATCGCTCGAAGGACTGGCCCGCACGCTGCGCGAGCAGGCCGACACGCTGCCGACCGTGCTGCCCCACCTGCAGGAACTGGCCGACGCCGACCCGGCCCTGGCCAAGGCCCTGCGCACGCTGCCGCTCATGCCCGACGCCATCGAATACGCCGTGGCCCGCGAAGGCCTGGAACGCGTCTACCGCACCGAGCGCTGGCTGCCGCGCTTCGACAGCGCCGCGCTCGCGCGCCATGCGCAGCGCCTCGCGGAGGGGGAGCGCAAGCTGCTCGACCGCAACGCCCGCACGCTCGCCGCCGCGGTGCGCCAACGCTTTCGCGACCACGTGCAGAAAAGCGCCCTGCCCGCGAGCCAGCTCGACGCCGGCGGCAAGCTCTTCAAGAAGAGCTACAACGCGGGCCGGCGCGAACTCGAACACGAGTTCGGCAAGACCATGCGCTACAAGGCGATCCGCGAACTCGCCTCGGGCGAGACGGGCCAGGTGGTGCGCGACATGAAGCCGATCTGGCTCATGAGCCCGCTCTCGGTGTCCGACACGCTGCCGCTCGCCGCCGACCTGTTCGACGTGGTGATCTTCGACGAAGCGAGCCAGATCCCGGTGGAAGAAGCCGTGCCTGCGCTCTACCGCGCGCCGCAGATCATCGTGGTGGGCGACGAGATGCAACTGCCGCCGACCAGCTTCTTCTCTTCGGGCCGCGATCCGGAGGACGACACGGTGTCGGTCGAGGACGAGGGCGACCGCATCGCCGTGGTGCTCGATGCCGACAGCCTGCTGAACCAGGGCGCGCGCAACCTGCCGGCCACGCTGCTGGCCTGGCACTACCGCAGCCGCTACGAGTCGCTCATCGGTTTCTCGAACGCGGCCTTCTACGCGGGCAACCTCTTCACCATTCCGGACCGCAGCCTGCCTGCGGCGGCGCGCGACGAGATCCTCGTGCAGTCGCGCAACCCGTCGGAAGAGTCGGTGGCTGCGAATGTCGACGCCCTGCTCTCTCGCGCCATCAGCTTCCACCGCGTGACCGATGCGGTGTACGAGAACCGCATCAACGACGGCGAAGCGCGCCACATCGCGCAACTCGTGCGCGAGTTGCTCAAGCGCGAGACCGGCCGCAGCCTGGGCATCGTCGCATTCTCCGAAGCGCAGCAAACCGAGATCGAGGCCGAGCTCGATGCACTGGGCGCCGTCGACAGCGACTTCGCCGCGCGGCTCGAAGCCGAGTACGTGCGCGAGGAAGACGACCAGTTCTGCGGCCTCTTCATCAAGAACCTGGAGAACGTGCAGGGCGACGAGCGCGACATCATCATCCTGAGCATCTGCTACGGCCCGAACCCCGAGGGCCGGATGCTGATGAACTTCGGCCCGATCAACCAGCGCGGCGGCGAGAAGCGGCTCAACGTGATCTTCAGCCGCGCGCGGCACCACATGGCGGTCGTCTCGACGATCCGCCACGAGGCGATCACCAACGACCACAACGAAGGCGCCGCGGCGCTCAAGCAGTTCCTGCGCTATGCGGAGTGCCTGTCGCGCGGCGATTCGGCCACGGCACGACGCGTGCTTGAAAGCATGAATCCACTCACGCGTGGCAGCGGCGCGCAGCATGCGCGCGCGGACGAGGTGACGACGCAGCTCGCGGCGGCGCTGCGTGCGCGCGGCCATGCGGTCGACGAACAGGTGGGGCAGTCGCGCTTTCGCTGCGACCTGGCGCTGCGTGCGCCGGAGGCCGGGCACTATGCGCTGGGCATCCTCGTGGACACCGCGACGCACTACGAGAACCGCAACGTGCTGGAGCGCTATGTCTCGCGTCCACGCGTGCTCGACGCGTTCGGTTGGCAGGTGATGCAGGTGCTCGCCAAGGACTGGCTGCATGCGCCGGAGGCCGTGCTCGAGCAGATCGAGTTGGCGCTGCGCAAGAAGGGAGACAAGACGGGCGAACCCGCCGCCGCCGAGGTCAGCGCGCCAGGCTCAGCCGCTTGACGTCAAGCCTCGCTTTTTGAACAGCCTGGTGGCGAAGAAACAGATGGACGCGTTGTGCGGCCAGATGTTCCTCTACCCCTGATCAGGCAGCCCATTCACTCGTAGACGATCAGCGCCTTGCCCGCCTCCGCCTGCGCCGTCCAGCTCGCGAGCGCGGCATCGGTCGGGAAGAACTTGGCGCGTTCGCCCAGCTGCAGCTCGACCTGTGCGCCACCGCGCGCCATCGACAGGCGCACCGGCAGGCCCTGCACCAGGTCGCCGACTTCGGTCTGCTCGGTGCGTGGTGGAAAGTCTTTCACCAGCCGCGCAATGTCGGGCGCCTTGCCGTTCACGGCCACGCGCAGGAACTTGCCGAAGCGGCAGCGCGCCGTCGCGAGGTCCCACACCTGCTGCACCTGGAAGCGCGCCTCAAAGCCGCCGCGCGCGGGCTGCAGCCGGCCGCTCACGATCACGAGTTCGTCGTCCTTCAAGGTGTTGCGGTTGGCATTGATCAGCGCTTCGTCGGCCGTCGCATCGATGGCCTCGGACTTGTCGTCGAGCTTGAAGATCGCGAGCCGCCCGCGCTGCCCGTTGATCACGCGGAAGTCGCTCACGATGCCCGCGATGACCTGCTGGTCGCGGCTGTCGAGCAGGTCGCCGATCTCGCGCTTGCAGAAGCGCCGCACCTCGTGCGAGACCTCGTCGAACAGGTGGCCCGAAAGGTAGAAGCCGACGGCCGTTTTCTCGAGCGTCAGGCGTTCCTTCACGCCCCATGGCGTGGCATCGACCAGGTCGGGCTCGGCGGTGGCAGAGCCGTGCTCGGCATCCCCGAAGATGTCGACCTGCGCCGCATTGGCCGCGGTGGCATTGGCGAATTCGAAGGCCCGGTCCACCGACGCGATCAGCGCCGCGCGGTTCTGCTGGATCGCATCGAACGCGCCCGCCTTGATCAGCGCTTCGACCGTGCGCTTGTTGATGCGCTGGCGGTCGATGCGCACGCAGAAGTCGAACAGGCTCTTGAACGGCCCGCCCTCTTCCCGTGCCCGCACCACGGCCTCGACCGCGAGCTGGCCCGTGCCCTTGACGGCGCCCAGGCCGTAGCGGATCACCCGGTCGGTGACCGGCTCGAAGCGGTAGTTGCCGCGGTTCACGTCCGGCGGCTCGAAGGTGATGCCGAAATTCTTCTGGGCGTCTTCGAACAGCAGCTTCAGCTTGTCCGTGTCGTCCATTTCCACGGTCATGTTGGCGCAGAAGAACTCGGCCGTGTAGTGGACCTTGAGCCAGCCCGTGTGGTACGCCAGCAGCGAGTAGGCGGCGGCGTGCGACTTGTTGAAGCCGTAGCCCGCGAACTTCTCCATCAAGTCGAAGATTTCGTCGGCCTTGTCCTGGGCGATGCCATGCGTCGAGAGCGCGCCCGCGCGGAATTTCTCGCGGTGCTCGGCCATCTCCTCGAGCTTCTTCTTGCCCATCGCGCGGCGCAGCAGGTCGGCGCCGCCGAGCGAGTAGCCGCCCAGGATCTGCGCGGTCTGCATCACCTGCTCCTGGTAGACCATGATCCCGTAGGTCTCGGACAGCATCTCGGCCACGGCCGGGTGCGGGTACTCCACCTCTTCGCGGCCGTGCTTGCGCGCCACGAAGCTGGGAATCAGGTCCATCGGGCCCGGGCGGTACAGCGCGTTCAGCGCGATCAGGTCTTCGAGCCGCGTGGGCCGCGCGTCCTTCAGCATGCCCTGCATGCCGCGGCTTTCAAACTGGAACACCGCCTCCGTCTTGCCTTCGGAGAACAACCGGTAGGTGGCCGCATCTTTCAGCGGGATGTTCTCGAACGCGAAGTTCTCCTGGCCCTTGTGGCGCTTGACGATGAACTMTTTGGCGATCTCGAGGATGGTGAGCGTTGCAAGGCCCAGGAAGTCGAACTTCACGAGGCCGATGGCTTCGACGTCGTCCTTGTCGTACTGGCTCACGGCCGAGTCGCTGCCGGGCTGCTGGTAGAGCGGGCAGAAGTCGGTGAGCTTGCCGGGCGCAATGAGCACGCCCCCGGCGTGCATGCCGATGTTCCGCGTCATGCCTTCGAGCTTCTGCGCGAGCTCGACCAGCATCTTGACTTCTTCTTCCTTCTCGATGCGCTGCGCGAGCTGCGGCTCCATCTCGATGGCGTAGTTGTTCTTGTCGCCCTCGATCTTTTTCTCGGGCGGGTACTGCAGCGTGACCGACATGCCCGGCTTGTTCGGAATCAGCTTGCTGATGCCGTCGCAGAACATGTAGCTCATGTCCAGCACGCGGCCCACGTCGCGGATGGCGGCCCGTGCGGCCATCGTGCCGAAGGTGGCGATCTGGCTCACGGCGTTGCGGCCGTACTTGTCCTTCACGTAGTCGATCACGCGGTCCCGGTTGCCCTGGCAGAAGTCGATGTCGAAGTCGGGCATCGAGACGCGTTCGGGGTTCAGGAAACGTTCGAACAGCAGCTTGTATTCGAGCGGGTCGAGGTCGGTGATCTTCAGCGCGTAGGCCACCAGCGAACCGGCACCCGAGCCCCGGCCCGGGCCCACCGGGCAACCGTTTTCCTTGGCCCACTTGATGAAGTCGCCCACGATCAGGAAGTAGCCGGGGAAGCCCATGTTCAGGATCGTGTTGATCTCGAACTCCAGCCGCTCCACGTAGCGCGGCCGCTCGGCATCGCGCTTGGCCTCGTCGGGGTAGAGGTGCTTCAGGCGCGCTTCCAGCCCCTCGAACGATTCGAGGCGGAAGAACTCGTCGATCGGCATGCGCACGCCTTCGCTGACGAAGGGCGTCGGAAAGTCGGGCAGCTGCGGCTTGCCGAGCACCAGCGTCAGGTTGCAGCGCTTGGCGATCTCGACCGTGTTGGCCAGCGCGCTCGGCACGTCGGCGAACAGCGCCTGCATCTCGGCGGTCGACTTGAAGTACTGCTCGTCGGTGAACTTGCGCACGCGGCGCGGGTTGCCCAGGATTTCGCCTTCGGAAATGCAGACGCGCGCCTCGTGCGCTTCGTAGTCCTGGCGTTCGGCGAACTGCACCGGGTGCGTGGCGACCACCGGCAGGCGCAGCCGGGCCGCGAGCTTCACGGCGGCGATCACATGCGGCTCGTCTTCCGGTCGGCCTGCGCGCTGCAGCTCGATGTAGAAGCGGTGCGGGAACATGCCCGCCAGCTTCAGCGCCAGTTCGGCGGCGCGCTCTTCCTGCCCCTGCAGCAGCGGCACGCCCAGCGGCCCCGCCTGCGCGCCCGAGAGCGCGATCAGCCCACCCTGGAGTTCTTCGAGCCATTCGAGCTTGCAGGCGGCCTGCGACTGGYCCCGGCCCACGTTCTGCGTCCAGGCCCGCGCCAGCAGCTCGGACAGGTGCAGGTAGCCTTCCATGTTCTGCACCAGCAGCACGAGGCGGGTGAGCACGCCGGGCTCCTTGCCCAGCCCTTCGATGAAGATTTCAGCGCCGATGACGGGCTTGACGCCCTTGCCCCGCCCCTGCTTGTAGAACTTGACCGCCCCGAACAGATTGTTCAGGTCGGTGATGGCCAGTGCGGGCTGCTTGTCGGCAGCGGCGGCCTTGATGACTTCGTCGATTCGGTTGGTGCCGTCGACGACGGAAAACTCGGTGTGCAGGCGCAGGTGAACAAACATCCTTCCATTGTAGAAAGCCGCACCCCCACGATGTGGGTTGGCAATCCCTACAATCGCGCCCCGTGCAAGAGATTCTGAATATCGCGGCCTACAAGTTCGTGGCCATAGACGACAGCCCCGTGCTGCGTGAAGACCTGCGCGCCCGCGCCCAGGCCCTGGACCTCATGGGCACCATCCTGCTGGCGCCCGAGGGTATCAACCTGTTTCTGGCGGGCACGGCCGACGCCATCCATGCCTTCGTGGCCGGTTTGCGCGCCGATGTGCGCTTTGCCGACCTCGAAACCAAGGAAAGCTGGTCCGCCACGCAGCCCTTCCGGCGCATGCTGGTGAAGCTCAAGCGCGAGATCATCCGCATGGACCATCCGGCCATCCAGCCGGCGGCCGGACGCGCGCCCGGCGTCGATGCCCCCACCCTCAAGCGCTGGCTCGACCAGGGCCATGACGACGAAGGCCGCGAGATCGCGCTGCTCGACACCCGCAACGCCTTCGAGGTCGACCACGGCAGCTTCGAGGGCGCCATCGACTGGCGCATCGGTAAGTTCACCGAATTCCCGCCCGCGCTGCGCGCCCACCGCGACCAACTCGCGGGCAAGACGGTGGTGAGCTTCTGCACCGGCGGCATCCGCTGCGAGAAGGCGGCCATCCTGATGCGCGAAGAAGGCGTGGACCACGTGCTCCAACTCGAAGGCGGCATCCTCAAGTATTTCGAGCAGGTGGGCGGCGCGCACTACAAGGGCGACTGCTTCGTGTTCGACGGCCGCGAGGCGCTGGCGCCCGACCTCAGCGCGCGCTCGGCCCGTGCCAGCGCCCGCGCCTCCGAAGACCCGGACCTCGGCATCAAGCAATAACACGGGCACCCGATGCGCATCCTCCTGGTGGAAGACGAACTGGACATGGCCTCGTGGCTGATCCGGGCGCTGACCCAGAGCGGCTTCGTCGCCGACCACGCGCCCGACGCGCGCACCGCCGAGGCCTTCATGGCCGGCACCGAGTACGACGCGATCGTGCTCGACCTGCGCCTGCCCGACAAGCACGGCCTGAGCGTGCTGGCCGACATGCGCAATGCCGACGACCGCACCCCCGTGCTGATCCTCACCGCGCAGGGTGCGCTGCAGGACCGCGTGCGCGGCCTCAACCTCGGTGCCGACGATTTCCTCACCAAGCCCTTCGAGCTGGTCGAACTCGAGGCGCGGCTCGCGGCGCTGGTGCGGCGCAGCCGCGGCAAGCAGCATCCGCGCCTGCAGTGCGCCTCGCTCTCGTACGACAGCGAAAGCCACGCCTTCACGTTGCGCGGCACGCTGCTGTCGCTCACGCCGCGCGAGCAGGCCGCCCTCACCGCGCTGCTGATGCGCAGCGGCGCGCCGGTCGGCAAGTCGCAGCTTTTCGCCAAGGTGTTCACCAACGACAGCACCGCGGGGCCCGACGCGATCGAGGTCGTGCTGCACCGGCTGCGGCGCAAGCTCGCGGACAGCGACGTGCGCATCGTCACCGTGCGCGGGCTGGGCTACATGCTCGAGGGCATTGCCGATGGACCCTCGGGCGCCCCACCCGCCATCCCCTGAGCCGCGGCGCTTCGGCATCCGCGCGCGCCTGCTCGCGCTGCTGGTGCCGGGCATCGTCGCGCTGATGGCGCTCGACAGCTGGAGCGACTACCAGGCGCTCACCGAGTCGCTGGTCGTCGCCTACGACCAGAGCCTGCTCGAACCCGTGCAGGCGCTGGCCAACGGGGTCGTGATCGCCAGCGACGGCAGCGTGAGCGTGCAGGAGCCCTTCTCGGTGCAGGCGATGTTCGAGTCGACGCACCTGCGCTACAAATACCTGCATGTCGGCGTGCAGCGCATCGTCAAGGGCGAGCCGCTGGACACCGGCGCCGCCGAGACCACGCTCATGGGCGTGCCCGGCCTGCCCCGGCCGACGGAGCGGCCGGCCGATGGCACGCCGGTGTTCTACGACGCGGTGTACGAGCAGCACCCGGTCCGCGTGGCGGCGCTGCGCCAGACGGTCTACGACAACACCCGCCCCGGCACCGCCTGGAGCGTGCTGATCCAGGCGGCCGAGGGCACGGGCCCACGCCTCCAGGCACAGAACGAATCGCTGAAGCAGGAGCTGTTGCGCGACGCGCGCATGGTGCTGGTGATGGCCGTGCTGGTGTGGCTCGGCGTGGCCTGGACGCTGCGCCCGCTGGAGCGCCTGCGCCGCTCGCTGCGCGAGCGCCCGCGCGACGACCTGAAGCCGCTCGACGCCGGCGGCGTGCCGCAGGAAGTGGTGCCGCTGGTGGATGCGGTCAACCACCACATCGCGGACCACCGGCGCATGGTGGCGGAGCAGTCGCAGTTCCTGGCCGATGCCTCGCACCAGCTGCGCACGCCGCTCAGCATCCTGTCGATCCAGGCTGGCTACGCGGTGCGCGAGACCGACCCCGACCGCATGCGCGAATCGCTGCATGCCATCGTGGCGCAACTCGCGCGCACCCGCCGCCTCAGCGAGCAATTGCTCGCCCTGGCGCATGCCACGACCGAAGAGGAAAGCGCGACGGCCGAACCGGAGGTGGTCGATCTCAGCGGCATTGCGCGCGCCGTGGTGCTGCAATACCTGCCGCTCGCGCGCGAGAACGACCAGGACCTGGGCTGGGTCGACGCATGCAGCGGATCGGAACCGGAAGACAAGGCCGACGACGAAGTGCCGGTGCTGCCCGTCCTGGYCAACGCCGCCGAGTTGCACGAAGTGCTCGCGAACCTCGTGCACAACGCCATCAAGTACACGCCGCGCGGCGGCAACATCACGGTGACCGTGCGGCGCGAAGCCTCGCATGCGCTGGCCGAGGTGTGCGACAGCGGCCCGGGCATCGCACCCGAACGGCGCGACAGCGTGTTCGAACGCTTCCACCGCGACCCGGCCGCCGGCGCCGCCGCCACCCAGGGCGCGGGCCTCGGCCTCACCATCGCACGCAGCTATGCGCGGCGCAACGGCGGAGAGATAGCACTCGACGGCGCCGACATGCCCGAGAGCGCAACCGGCGGTGGACTGCGCGCGACCCTGAGGCTGCCGCTGGCCGTTTTTCCAAGGGTTTCTGCGGGGTAGAGCTGTACGCAGTAACACGTATTTTGAGGGCCCGGAAGGCTTCCACGCCTCCGCCGAAAGGCGATTGAAAGCCTCGATTCCTAGACTGCGCTCCTTCCAAATCGAAGGAGACTCAATGCACCCGCACGGTGAAGATCCGGCCTCGCACGCGCTTCGGCCCGCATCCAGATTCAAGAAGGACTACTACGGCGGCGCCTTGCTCGTGGTCATCGGCCTCGCGGCCGTCTATGCCGGTATCGGCTACCGCGTCGGCGAGCTCGCGCACATGGGGCCGGGCTTCTTCCCGGTGGCGCTCGGCGGCCTGCTTGCGCTGACCGGCCTGCTGATCGCCGTCGCCGCGCGCGGCGAAAAGCCAGCGAGCGAAGAGGCCGCGTCGCACGGCCATCCGGGCGGCATGCCCGACCTGCGCGGCGGCATCTGCATCATCCTCGGCATCCTCGCCTTCCTGCTGTTCGGCGAATACGGCGGCCTGCTGCCGGCGACCTTCGCCATCGTGTTCATCTCGGCGCTCGGCGACCGCGACAACACGCTGACCGAGGCGGTGCTTCTCTCGCTCGCGATGTCGTTCATCGCGGTGGTCGTGTTCTGGTGGGCGCTGAAGCTGCAGCTGCCGTTGTTCCAGTGGGGAGGCTGAAGCCATGATCGGTCAATCGCTCCACGACCTCTGGTTCGGCTTCGGTGTCGCGTTCCAGGGCTCCAACCTCCTGTGGTCCTTCTTCGGCGTGCTGGTGGGCAACCTGATCGGCGTGCTGCCGGGCATGGGCGCGCTGCAGGCCATCTCGATCCTGCTGCCGCTCACCTACGTGATGCACCCGGTGCCGGCCATCCTGATGCTGGCCGGCATCTTCTACGGCTCGCAGTACGGCGGCGCCATCGGTGCCATCCTGATGAACATGCCCTCGCATCCGCCGCATGCGGTGACCTGTCTGGACGGGTACCCGATGACGAAGCAGGGCAAGGGCGGCGTCGCGCTCGGGGTGACGATGATCTCGTCCTTCTTCGCGGCGTCGGTCGGCATCATCGTGATGATCTTCGCCTCGCCGCTCCTGGTGCAGATCGCGTTCAAGTTCGGCCCGACCGAGATCTTCTCGATCATGCTGCTGGGCCTGCTCGCGGGCTCGACCATGTCGCGCGGCTCACCGCTCAAGGGCGTGGCGATGACGATCTTCGGCCTGCTCTGCGGCGTGGTCGGCACCGACGTGAACAGCGGCAGCTTCCGCTTCGCGTTCGGCCTGCCCGAGCTGAGCGACGGCCTCGAACTGGTGGCCATCTCGATGGGCCTGTTCGGCGTGGCCGACTTCCTGCTCAACGTGAACCGCATGAAGACCATCGGCGACACGGGCACGCTCAAGTTGAGCGACATGCGCCCGAGCAAGGAAGAACTGAAGCGCGCCTTCCCCGCGATGATCCGCGGCACCCTCGTCGGCACGGTGTTCGGCGCCATGCCCGGCACGGGCCCGACCATCACCACCTTCATCGCCTACGCACTGGAGCGCAAGGTGTCGAAGACGCCGAACAAGTTCGGCACCGGCATGATCGAGGGCGTGGCCGGCCCCGAGGCCTCGGCCCACTCGAAGACGCAGGTCGACTTCATTCCGACGATGAGCCTGGGCATTCCGGGCGACGCGGTGATGGCGCTGATCCTCGGTGCGCTGCTGATCCAGGGCATCCAGCCCGGCCCGCAGCTCATCACCGAGCATCCGGACATCTTCTGGGGCCTGATCGCGAGCTTCTGGATCGGCAACGTGATCCTCGTGGTGCTCAACGTGCCGCTGATCGGCGTGTGGGTGAAGCTGCTGAAGGTGCCCTACAAGTACCTGTTCCCGGCCGCGATGTTCTTCATTGCGACGGGCGTGTACAGCACGCAGAACAGCCTGTTCCAGATCTGGGAGGTGCTGGTGTTCGGCATCGTCGGCGCGGTGCTGATGACGCTGGAGTTCTCGGTCGCGCCGATCTTGCTGGGCTTCGTGCTCGGGCCGATGGTGGAAGAGAACTTCCGCCGCGCGCTGCTGCTCTCGCGCGGCGACATGTCGGTGTTCGTCACGCGTCCGATCAGCGGCACCTTCATCGGCCTGTGCGTGCTGCTGTTGATTGGCGTGGGCTACTCGGCATGGCGCGGACGCAGCAGCCGGAAGGCCGTGCTCGAGTTGCCGAAGACGCCTGACGGCGCGCCGCCGGCCGAGGCCATCTCGATCGGCGGCAAGTAGGCCGAAGTGATCCGGAACAAGGGACCCGCTCAGTCGGGCCCGTTTTGTTTTTGCGAATGGCGGTGGTGCGTTCGGACGTGTTTTTTTCCGGGGCGCGATCCCGCCGACGGTGTGCTCTGCTCCGCGAATGTCCCCCGGCGCGGCCTAGGGCCGCAGGCCTCCTCCTTTATTTCGC